>CAZULX010000301.1:0-3742 GCA_964621335.1 uncultured Streptomycetaceae bacterium | reverse complement strand
GCCGGTCGTGCCAGACGAAGAATCCCGTGGGAATGCGGGTGCCGTGCTTCGCGTTGTAGCGGCTAAAGCCTTCGGTCAGGTCCTTCCAGAAACCCGCCGCCGCCCAGTTCTCGACCGCGTAGCTCGCCGCCTGCGAGATGGCGTAGCTCTCGCCGCCATAGAGCCTGATCAGCTCGTCGCAGAAAAAAAGCGTGGCAGGCGTCCCGTGCCTGCGGTGACCGATTTCGGAGAAGCCGAGGCCGAGGTGTTTGGCGATCGACCACAGCCATTCGAAATGGCCGGCTTCGAAACGGAAAAGGCCTCCCTGGATGCTGCCTTCGGTATCGACATGGTCCGGGTCGTATGCCCCGTCCGGGGCAGGCGCGGGCCGCCGGTCCTCGGGTTTGCGGAAGGTCACGCCGAGCTCGTTCGCGAGGATCTCTTTCGACGCGCGCATGCCTTCGACCGTGTCCGCGTTGATCGCCTTGTTCAGCTGCGCGATCAGGAACTGGTTGGAGAACACCGAGAACTGGACGACGAACGCCCTGATCTGCGCTTCGTTCTGCTCGCCGCGGCCGAACCACGCGGTATAGGGGTTGGACCGGATGACGCGGTGATTGAGGAGCTCGGAATCGAGCCGCGACTGAAAATCGGTGAACGAGTGGTTCATGCCGATTTCCAGGAATCGACGTAGCCCGGCCACTCCACGCCGACGCCCAGCGGCGCCACTTCGATCGCGTCGCGCGCGTCTATCATCACTGCAACCTCGTCGGTTTCCCTGCGCGCGGCACGTGCGCCGGCCTGGAACGCTTTCGGGTGCGGGCCGTGCGTGAAGCCGCTGGGATGGAGCGTGATCATGCCGGGACGAATGTTGTCGCGCGAGAAGAACTCTCCCGCGTGATAGAAAATCACTTCGTCGTAATCGTCGTTGCTGTGGAAGAAAGGCACTTTCAGCGCGCCCGGATCGGATTCCAGCGGACGCGGGCAGAAAGTCGAGACGACGAAGCGCTGCGCCGCGAAAGTCGTGTGCGCCGAAGGCGGCAGATGCGCGCGATGGCTCATGAGCGGTCTGATCGCGCGCCAGTTAAGCCGCACCGGCATGAGCGTGCCGTGCCAGCCCACCGCGTCTAGCGGATTGAACGGAAACGCCTGCGTGCTGAGCGCGCCGCGGCGCTTGATGACGACCTTCCAGCCGCTTTCGCCCTGCTGTGCGCGGAACGCTGCGTCGAGCTGCGGCACGTCGAGGGCGGCGGCATCGAACACGGCGTGCTGTCCGGCGATCCCTTTGTCGGGCAGGCCGAAGCTGTCGTTCGTCGCTTCGAGCAGCAGCGCCGCGACGGGCGCAGTGGGCTCCAGGCGCCACAGGGTTCCGCGGGGCAGGACCACGTAGTCGCCGTCGCGCACCGGGAGGTGGCCGTAATCGCAGTAAAGCTCGCCTGCGCCCTCGTGAATGAAAACGAGCTCGTCGCCGTCGGCATTGCGCACGAGATGCTTCATCGGCCGCTCGGTGCGCCAGAAGCGCAGAGCGAAATGATCGTTACCCATGAGCGGCGTCGCGTCCCAGGGCGATGCCGCGGGCTGCGCCAGCTTGCCGGTATCGAACGCGCGCGGCCGCAGCGGGCCTTCGAACGACGTCCAGCCGGTGGGCGCATGGCGGTGATACATCTGAGTCGAAGGCCCGTAGAAGCCTTCTTTCCCGAGCTCGCGCTCGTACGTGTCCGGAGGCAGGTCTGCGTGTGCCTGGCGCGAGGCCGCACCCTGCACCTGGGGGAGCGAGATCCAGCGCCGCATCAGAGCGTCCCCCGCGCCATCTGGTCGCGCTCGATCGCTTCGAACAGCGCCTGGAAGTTGCCGTCGCCGAAACCGTCGTTGCCTTTGCGCTGGATGATCTCGAAAAAGATCGGTCCGATCACGGTCTCGGTGAAGATCTGCAACAGCAGATTGCCGTGCGCGCCGTCGACGAGTATGCCGTCGCGCTCGAGCCGCGCGAGATCCTCGCCGTGGCCGGGAACGCGCTCGTCGAGCGCTTCGTAATAGCTGTGCGGGGTGGACATGAAGCGCACGCCGCGCGATCGCAGCGCTTCCACCGCGGCGTAGACATCGCCGGTCGCGAGCGCGATGTGCTGTATACCTTCCCCGTGATACGCGTGCAGGTACTCTTCGATCTGGGAGCCGGCATCGGTGGGCTCGTTGATCGGGATGCGGATCCTGCCGCAGGGACTGACGAGCGCGCGCGATCGCAAGCCCGTCTTCTGCCCGTGTATGTCGAAGTAGCGGATCTCCGTGAATCCGAAAAGCCGCTCGTAGAACCGCGCCCAGTGGTCCATCCGCCCCTTGTGTACGTTGTGCGTGATGTGATCGATGGCGGTGAGACCAACCGGCGGGTCTTCAACCGAAGGAAGGGAGGTTACGGAGGGGAACCTTGGGTTCCCCTCTGTTCGTGTACTGGACGAGTCGACTTCGAGGAAGTCGACATCGTAGATGGAGCGTCCCGCTCCGTAGCGGTCCACGAGATATATCAAGCTGCCGCCGATGCCGCGGATGGCGGGAATGTTGAGCTCCATCGGGCCGACCTGCGCGGCGTGCGCGCGGGCGCCGAGGGCGAGCGCATGTTCGTATGCGCGCGCGGCGTCTTTCACCCGAATCGCGAACGCGCACACCGACGGGCCGTGTACGCGCGCGAATGCCTGCGCGAAGCTGTCCGGCTCGTGGTTGAGTATGAAATTCACGTCGCCCTGGCGGTAGAGGACGACGTCCTTCGAGCGGTGCCTCGCCGTTGCAGCAAAGCCCATCGCCTCGAAAAGGGCGGCGAGCGCCCGGCTGTCCGGCGCGGTGTACTCGATGAATTCGAACCCGTCGGTACCTGCCATATCGGCAGGCGACGCCTGCCGGGTGGCAGGCAGCATGGCCGGAGAACGAACAGAGGGAACCCCATGGTTTCCCTCCGTAACCTCAATGGCACTACCTTAAGAATGCTGCGATATAGCGCTGTTGGCGTTTGAGGAGCCGTGCCCGCGCGATCTCTCTGGGCTCATTAAGGCGTAGGTAGGGCTTCGGTCTTCGCTTGACCGCCCTAGGCTCGACACGCCAGGGGCGATAAGGCACTTTCATTTGCGCGATCCCCGCGAGCAGGTGCGCGTGCCGCACGATCAGACGCGCGCGCGGGCTGTGGCGCAGATTCTGCTCAAATGCTCTGAGCAATTGCAGCGCGCCTTTGAAACTCAGTTGCCGCGCAGCCAAGCCCGCTAGATGCGCCGCCTTAGCCATCACCGAGCGCACCAGGTTATAGGCCAGCAGATGGGCTGCGATCTCCTTTTCCACCATCGGCGGGCTCTTGCAGCGCAGAATATCCATCTGCATCACCGCCTTGATCGCGCGAAGGTCCAGCTCCACCTGCCAGCGGCTGCGGTAGAGCTCGAGTAGCTCACGCTTGCTTACTTGCTTCGCCTCGATGAGGGAAGACACCAGCGTCCAGCCGCTCACGCGCGATTCACGCATGCTCAGCGTCTCGGGCATCGACTGGTAGGTCGCCTCGTCCATCCACTCGGGGCGCTGCGGGCGCACCCAGCTCGCCAGGTGATCGCGTGCTCCCAGAGGCGCGCCACGACGGAAGTCGGTGTGCCGCCGCGCATGCTGGCGCATGACCACGTCTACGCCTTGCTGCATCAACCAGGCAATCATGAAATAGCCCGAATAGCAGCGATCGGCAATCACCACATCCCCGCGGCGCAGCTGCTGTGCCAGCTGCCACAGCAGCGCCGTC
>CAZULX010000300.1:0-3711 GCA_964621335.1 uncultured Streptomycetaceae bacterium | reverse complement strand
TAAAATGGGAGGCATGGGAGATGGGTTTCAGGTTTCTGCCCGCGATCGGCGCGGCTCTCGCGCTGAGCGTCGTTGCACCCCAGGCTGACAAAAAAGCGAAGCTCGCACGCGAGGCCAACATCCGCATCGATTGAAATGCGGTGACGGGTGACGGGTAAGCGAGAACTGCAGGGTGCGTCGATGACGCACGATTAAAACCGCCAAAAGGGAGGCGACCATGAAAAAAGTATCGATCGCGACCGCGTTCGCAGCGGCCGCAGTGCTTTCGTCGGCTATTCCCGCAGCGACGACCGACAGCTATCCCGCGCGGCCGATCCGCGTGATCATTCCGTATCCGCCGGGAGGCACCTCGGACATACTCGCGCGTCTCATCGGCGGCAAGCTCACCGAGAGCTGGAAGCAGCAGGTGATCGTCGATAACCGCACCGGCGCGAGCGGCAACATCGGCCTCGAGCACGGTGCGCGCGCGACCCCCGACGGCCATACCTTCGTCCTCTCGGACATCGGAAACGCCGTCATCAGCTCGATCCTCTTCACCAAGCTCCCGTTCAACGTGCTGAAAGACTTCGCGCCGGTGACGATCGTCTCCTACTCGCCGCACATGCTGATGACGAACGTGAAGACTCCGGTGGCGACGACCGAAGCGCTGATTGCGTACGCCAAGGCGCGGCCCGGCAAGCTCAACTTTCCCACTGGCCTCGGCGGCGCCCCGCACCTCGCGGGCCTTTCCTTCGCGCAGCGCGCCGGGATCGACTGGGTGTACGTGCCCACCAAGGGCGGCGCGAGCTCGGTCGCGGCGATGATGGCAGGCGAGGGCGACGCGATGTTCCTGGGGATGCTCCAGTCGCTGCCGCACGTGAACAGCGGCAGGCTGAAGCTGATCGCGATATCGAGCGAGAAGCGCCTGTCCACCCATCCCAAAGTACCCACCGTGAGCGAGACGTTCCCGGGTTTCGTCACGGGATCGTGGCAGGGGATACTCGCGCCGGCGCGCACGCCGCCCGAGCGCGTCGCGAAGGTCAACGCCGAAGTCGCGCGCATACTCAAGCTGCCCGACGTGATCGCGTTCCTCAACTCGCAGGGCACCACGCCGATGGGGAGTTCCCCTCAGGACACGGCCAAGTGGCTCGCGGACGAGCGCGTGCGGTGGGCGAAGGTGGTGAAGGACAGCGGCTTCAAGCTGGAATAACTTTTTGTTTCAGCAGCTCGAAGTTCGAGCGGTCCATCGCGATTTCGCGGCGGTTGATCATGCGGTCGATCCCGACGATTGCATCGTTGCAGGGCGTCGCGATGCCGAGCTCCTTCCCCTTGCGCGAGACGAGGCCCGGAATGAACTCCATTTCGCTGGTGCGGCCTTTCATGTGGTCGTGTATCGGCGCCGTGCGTCCGTTGCTCACGTGCTCGAGGAGCGTCTTCATCGCGGTGACGAGGTTCTCGTCGTTGGAGCCCGCGAACTCGTCGGCGCGTAATCCGAAGATCGGCTCGATGCGGTAGCCGAGTGCTGTGCCGACCGCGAGCGATTCCTTGCCGAGCTTCACCGACAAGTCGAACATGCCGGGGAGCTTCGAGGCTTCCCTGTTGCCGAGGCCGAGCAGCCCGAAAGGGCCCATCGTCATGGTGTTCGCGACGAGCTTGGTCCATTTCGCGCCGTAGATGTTGTTGGTGACGTCGCAGCGCCCGACGCTCGAGAGGATAGCTTCGATCTCTTTCACGCGGTCGGTGTAATAGCCGTCGAGCTCGCCGACCGCGAGCCACGTCGTCTTGCGGGTGGTGTTGCGCTTGACGCGGCCCGGGGTGAAGATCTCCGCCGACAGCTCCACGACGCAGCCCACCACGCGCTCGCGCCCGATGATGGAAGCGATCGAGTCGTCGTTCATCCCGTTCTGGATCGCGGTCAGCACCCCGTCCTTTTTCAGATAAGGCTTGATGAGCTCGGTCATCCAGCGGTGATCGTTCGATTTCACCGTGAGGAACACGATGTCGAACTCGAGATTGCTGGAGGCGAGATCGCACAGGTGCAGCGCGCGGATCGGCGTCTCCACCACGCCGTCGGTCATCTCGATGCGTAGCCCCGTCGCTCTCATCGCCTCGACCTGCGCCGGCCATTGGTCGATCACGGTCACGTCGTAACCGGCCTGCGTCAAGTCGACGCTCACGCTGCTGCCCATCGCGCCCGCACCGAGCACGGCGATTTTCTTCTGCATGTGTGTTCCTGTCGTCATTCCGGACTCGATCCGGAATTCCTGCTACTGATCGGCCTTGCTCCGCTGCTCCTGCGCCTCCTTGTTGGCGGCCTCGTACTTCTTGCGCATCTGCTGACCTTCGGGATTGCCTTTGCCGATGTCGGCCTGCGCTTTTTCGGTCTGCTCCTTGCACGCGGGGAGCGCTGCAACGACGAGAAGGGCGAGGACAGCGATCAGAGCTTTCATCTGGCGCCTCCTTGAAGATGGATTCCGGATCGAGTCCGGAATGACGACCAACACCAATGGATTCCGGATCGCGGCCCATTGGCCTTGTCCGGAATGACGACCGACTAACTCACACGTTCATCTCCAGGATGTACAGGCCCCCGGAAAAGCGGTCGCCCACGTACACCAGGTTGCGGTCGTCGATGTAGACGTCGTTGATCTGCACCGCGCCTTGGGGCGAGAGCTTGGGCGCGGACGGAACGAAGTATGCGATCTCCTGCGGCTGGTACTGGTTCGAGGTGTCGTACACCCGCACGCCGCCATTGAAGAAAGTCGCGGCGATGATGGTGTCCGACTTGAACGAAAGCTCGCCCGGATAGTTCTCGTGGAGGTTGTGCGAGCCGTAACGGCCGCCGCGCCTGGCGAAGACTTCGACCGGCGGCATCGGCAGCGTCGAGATCGGGACCAGGTTCTTCTCGTCGCGCATGTCGACGACCCACGAAAGCTTGGGCCAGTCCTTGCCGTCGTCCTGCGTGCATTCGTCGGTCACGATCATCAGCCCGCGCGAGAGCAGCGGCATCGCGGTGTGGGTGAAACCGTTGAATGGCGGCGAGTAATTGAGCCGCGAGATCTCTTTCGGGTGCGCCTTGTCGCTGATGTCGAGCACCACCACGCCGCCGTCGAGATAGGCCACGTAGGCGCGATCCGGCCGCTGCGGATACCAGCTGATGTTGTGCGGGCGATAGCCGCTGTCGAACTTGGGATGGCGCGGCAGCGGCGTCTCGCCTTTCTTCTGGCCCGGATACCACCAGCGGCCCGCTTCCACCGGCTTCGACGGGTTGCGGATGTCCACGATCTGATAGATCTGGTGGTCCTTCATGTTGGTCGGCTCGAAATCCGGTGCGCCCGAAGAAATGTGCACGAACTCGCCGTCCACGCACCACACGCAGTGCACGCCATAGGAGTGCGGGCCCGAGGTGTCGTAATGCGAGATCTCGCGGGGCTCTTCGGGTTTGCTGATGTCCCAGATCGTGAAGCCCGCAGGCTTGTAGGGCGGCTCGACGCCGCGGATCTGGTGCGACACGAGCATGTAGTCGCCGATGACCTCGATTGAGTTCGAGCGCATCTTGCTGTGCGGAAGATCGGTCTGGACCAAGACTTTCGGATTCTTCGGGTCGGTCACGTCGACGCCGGTGAAGTTCTTGGGCGGCCCTTCGTGCCCCAGCCACAAGATGCGGCGGCCTACCTTGCCCTTGTTCAAGCCCATGCCTTCGCCGATGCCGACGAAGCCGACGAGCACGTT
>CAZULX010000299.1:0-3783 GCA_964621335.1 uncultured Streptomycetaceae bacterium | reverse complement strand
GCGCGGTAACGCGCGATTAGAGCAAATGGATGCGGTTATAATTGTGATTTTTAACCGCTTTTCCCCTGCATGCAGCAGAAATACAATCCGCGCGTCATCGAACGCGAAGCACAGCGTCATTGGGAAGAAGCGGACGCGTTTCGTGCTGTCGAAGCGTCGGACAAGCCCAAGTACTACTGCCTGTCCATGTTCCCGTACCCCTCGGGAAAGCTCCATATGGGGCACGTGCGGAACTATACCATCGGGGACGTTCTCACTCGTTACCACCGCATGAGGGGCTACAACGTGTTGCAGCCCATGGGCTGGGACGCGTTCGGGCTGCCCGCGGAGAACGCAGCGATCGCGAACGGCGTCCCGCCGGCGCAGTGGACGTACGACAACATCGCGTACATGAAGAAGCAGTTGCGCTCGCTCGGTTTCGCGATCGACTGGAGCCGCGAGCTCGCGACCTGCAGGCCCGACTACTACCGTTGGAACCAGTGGTTTTTCCTGCGCATGCTCGAGCGCGGCATCGCCTACAAGAAGACGGGCGTCGTGAACTGGGACCCAGTCGACCAGACCGTGCTCGCGAACGAGCAGGTGATCGACGGCCGGGGATGGCGCACCGGCGCGCTGGTGGAGAAGCGCGAAATCCCGATGTATTACCTCGCGATCACGCGCTACGCCGACGAGCTCCTCGCGGCGCTCGATACGCTTCCGGGATGGCCGGAGCGCGTCAAGGCGATGCAGGTGAACTGGATAGGCAGGAGTCATGGCGTCCGCTTCGCGTTTACCTACGTCGCCGATGGACAAGAGGAAAAGCTCTGGGTTTTCACGACCCGCGCCGATACGATCATGGGTGTGACGTTTGTCGCAGTCGCGGCCGAGCATCCTCTCGCATCGCGCGCGGCGCGCGACAACCCCGCGCTCGCCGCTTTCATCGACGAGTGCAAACGCGGCAGCGTGATGGAAGCCGACTTGGCCACCATCGAGAAGAAAGGGATGCCCACCGGAATATTCGCCACGCATCCTTTGACAGGCGAACGGCTAGAAGTTTGGGTCGGGAACTACGTACTGATGGCCTATGGCGAAGGTGCGGTGATGGCGGTTCCCGGACACGACCAGCGCGATTTCGAGTTCGCGACCCAGTACAAGCTCCCGATCAAGCCCGTCGTCAGACCCTCGAGCCGCGAGCTCGAGCTTCCGCTCGCCGCGGCTTACGTCGATTACGGGGTATGCGTGAACTCCGGCAAATACGATGGACTCGATTACCGGCAGGCGGTCGACGCGATCGCAGCGGACCTCAACGCCAAAGGGCTCGGCGAGAAACAGGTGCTCTATCGGCTGCGCGACTGGGGCATTTCGCGCCAGCGCTACTGGGGCTGCCCGATACCCCTCCTACACTGCGAGAAGTGCGGCGTCGTCCCGGTTCCGGACGATCAGCTTCCCGTCGTGCTGCCGGAAGACTGCGTGCCGGACGGCAGCGGCAATCCGCTCGCCAAGCGCGCCGGTTTCGTGAATACGAGCTGCCCGAAGTGCGGCGGAGCGGCGAAGCGCGAAACCGATACGATGGACACTTTCGTCGATTCGTCGTGGTATTACCTGCGCTTCGCGAGCGCGGGTGAGGATAAGGCAATGGTCGACACGCGCGCCGATTACTGGCTGCCGGTGGACCAGTACATCGGCGGCATCGAGCACGCGATCCTGCACCTCCTCTACTCGCGCTTCTGGACCAAAGCGATGCGCGACGCGGGTCTCGTCAAGGTCGACGAGCCGTTCAAGAACCTGCTCACCCAGGGCATGGTCCTGAACGAGATCTACTTCAGGAAGGGCGAAACCGGACGGCTCGTCTATTACAACCCGGCCGAAGTCGAAGTGCGGGTCGACGACAAGGGCAACCGCGCGGGAGCGGTGCTGATCGCGGACGGGGGGGCGGTGGAATCGGCCGGCATCGGCACGATGTCCAAGTCGAAGAACAACGGCGTCGATCCCCAGGCGCTCATCGAAGAATACGGCGCCGACATCGCGCGCTTTTTCATGATGTTCACTTCGCCGCCCGAAGATACCCTGCTCTGGAAAGACGATGGCGTCGAAGGCGCCGCGCGCTTCATCAGGCGTCTGTGGTCGTTCGGGTACGAGCTGTCGCAGGCGGGCAAGGCGGCGCCTGCGGGAGCGTCCGTCCTCCCCGAGGCACTCGCGAGCGCCCGCCGCGAAATTCACGCCCAGCTGAAAAAGGCGGACTACGACGTCGGCCGCCACCAGTTCAATAACGTCGCCAGCGCGGCCATGAAAATCCTGAACGCGCTGGAGGCGGGGCACAAGAGCGAGAGCGATTCCGCGCTGCGCGCGACGGTTCTTCACGAAGGCTTTAACATCCTGCTGCGGCTGCTCGCACCCATTACGCCCCACGTCAGCCACCAGCTCTGGCGCGACCTGGGTTATGGTGAGGACATACTGGCGGCGCAGTGGCCCGAGCACGATCCCGCGGCGCTGATCCAGGACGAGCTCGAGCTCGTCGTGCAGGTGAACGGGAAGAAGCGCGGCGACGTTCGCGTTCCCCGCGATGCGGACCGGAAGCAGATCGAAGCGCTGGTGCTCGCGGATCCGGCGATCCAGAAATTCGTGAGCGGGCAGGCGGTGAAGAAAGTGGTCGTCGTCCCAGGGAGACTCGTCAATGTCGTCCTCTAAACGCTGTATCGCGCTGCTCGCTGCGCTGCTCCTCGCCGGCTGCGGCTTTCAGCTGCGCGGTTCCGCCACGCTGCCGTTCAACACGCTCTACGTCGACGCCCCCGTTGCCTCGCTCTTCGCGACGCAGCTGCGCCGGGTGATCGGCTCGGGCAGCCAGACGCGCATCACCAACAACCAGGCCGAAGCCGACGCGACGCTGCAGGTCGTGCGGGAGTGGCGGGAGAAGGAAATCCTCTCGCTGTCGGCAGGAGGGCGCGTGCGCGAGCTGCAGCTGCGCTACCGCGTGCAGTACCAGGTCTTCGACAAGCAGAAAGCGCCTGTCGCCCCGCCCGGTGAGATCGTGCTTCGCCGCGACTATTCCTTCAACGACCAGGAACAGCTCTCGAAGGAATCCGAGGAAGCGCTGCTCTATCGCGACATGCAGGCCGACGCCGTGCACCAGCTCGTGCGGCGTCTACAGGCCGCGGCGAAGGCCGGCGCGCAAAGTTGATGCATGCGCGGGAAACAAAGCGAACTGCGCAAGGTGCGCGGGTAACGCACCGGCACCGCTGAGCTATCAGCGGGACGCCACGCACGAACGATGCGCATCGGTACAGAACAGCTCCAGCCTCACCTCGCCCGCGGATTCCATCCGCTTTACGCCGTCTTCGGCGACGAGACGCTGCTCGCGCTCGAGGCTGCCGACCGCATCCGCGCGGCGCTTCGTGGAGAAGGCTATACCGAGCGCGAAGTCCTCACTGCCGATTCGAGCTTCAAATGGAGCGAGCTCGCCCTGGCGGCAGGCTCGCAATCGTTGTTCGCCACGCGCAGGCTTCTCGAGCTGAGAATACCCAACGGCAAGCCGGGCGTCGAAGGCAGCGCCGCGATCCAGAGCCTTTGCGCGCGCCTGCCACCGGATACCGTAACGCTCGTGCAACTGCCCGCGCTCGACTGGCGGGCTCAAAAATCCGGCTGGTTCGAGGCGCTGGAAGCGACCGGAGTCTGCGTCGAAGCGCGGCTCGTGACGCGCAAGGCGCTGCCGCAATGGCTGGCGGGCAGGCTCAAGGCGCAGAAGCAGGAAGCGGATGCGGAGACGCTCGCCTTCATCGCCGAGCGCGTGGAAGGCAACCTGATGGC
>CAZULX010000298.1:0-5607 GCA_964621335.1 uncultured Streptomycetaceae bacterium | reverse complement strand
CGCTCGGGGGGAATATACGAAACAGAGGGAAACCAAGGTTTCCCTCCGTAACTCGCTCCGCTCGGGGGGAATATACGAAACAGAGGGAAACCAAGGTTTCCCTCCGTAACCTCCTTTCCTTCGGCAATCTATCGATTGCTTCGGCACCTCGGCGTAGAAGGGTGCGTCGGTGACGCACCGCCTAACGCGCCGCTTTCAGTAGCACCACCACTGCGCCGCTTCCGCCGCCGCTCGCGCTCGCTTCGCGGAACGCGAGTACGTCTTCGCGCTGCACGAGCCAGCTTGCGACTTTGGCTTTCAGCACCGATTCGCGGTTCGGCGAGCGCAGGCCTTTGCCGTGAATGATGCGCACGTGGCGCAAGCCATTGCGCCGGCAATGCTCCAGGAACCTGACGAGGAGGGCGCGCGCGTCGGCCACGGTCAGGCCGTGGAGGTCGAGCTCGTCTTCGACGCGCTGGCGGCGTAGCTGCCTGAGCGCCTGCGTGCGCACACCCGGACGCGCGAAGACGATCGGCTCACCGCTATCCCGACTCGCCGCCAACCCTACGTGGTCGCTGAGGGCGTCCTCTAACGAGGGATCTTCCGTTCGCGCCTTCGGGTGCGCTGCAGGTCGCGCTTTCGGATGCTCGAATTTGTTGCGTGCAGCGAGCGGCGTGACGCCGTCCAGTGCGCGGCGGAATGTTTCGTCGGCAGGGGACGGGACGGGGCGTTTGCGGTGCGTCATACGCTCCGACCGCTCCGCTCCTTACGATGGCTCGTCACCCGTCACCCGTCACCCGTCACTCGTCACTCGTCACCCGTCACCCGTCACCCGTCACCGCTCTTCAGATGACGCCTTTGGCTTCGAGATATTTCTGCGCGTCGAGCGCCGCCATGCAGCCGGTCCCGGCGCTGGTAACCGCTTGGCGGTAGACGTGGTCCTGCACGTCGCCGGCGGCGAAAACGCCGGGGACACTGGTCGAAGTGAACCCGCCTTCCGAGCCGCACTTTGTGATGATGTAGCCGTTTTTCATCTCCACCTGGCCCGCGAATATCTCGGTATTCGGGCGGTGGCCGATCGCGATGAAGACGCCCTGAAGCTTTTTCTCGGTCTTCGCCTCGTTTTTCACGTTCTTCACTCGCATCCCGGTGACGCCGGTGTTGTCGCCGACGACTTCGTCGAGCACGTGGTCCCACAGTACCGTCGCCTTGCCTTCGGCGACCCTCTCCTTCAGCTTGTCGACGAGGATCGCTTCGGCGCGGAACTTGTCTCGCCGGTGCACGACGGTGACGTGGCTCGCGATGTTGGTGAGGTAGAGCGCCTCCTCGACCGCAGTGTTGCCTCCCCCGATCACCGCCACGTCCTGGCCTTTGTAGAAAAAGCCGTCGCAGGTCGCGCAGCCCGATACGCCTTTGCCCATGAATTTCTCTTCGGAGGGTAGACCCAGGTACATCGCCGAAGCCCCGGTTGCGATGACCAGGCTGTCGCAGGTGTAGGTGCCCTGATCGCCAACGAGGGAGATCGGGGTCTCCCCGAGCTTCGCGGTGTGGATGTGGTCGAAAATGAGCTCGGTCTTGAAGCGCTCGGCGTGCTGCTGGAAGCGCTCCATCAGCTCCGGGCCCTGCACCCCCATCGCATCGGCGGGCCAGTTGTCCACGTCGGTCGTCGTCATGAGCTGCCCGCCCTGGGCGAGCCCGGTGATGAGCACCGGCTGGAGGTTCGCGCGCGCCGCATAGACGGCGGCGGTGTATCCGGCGGGGCCGGAGCCGAGGATGAGGACGCGGCAATGCTTGGGTGCCTGGGACATGTTCGATCCGGTGGGTTGGAAGTGTTGGCGTGAGGCTGGCGATCCATTCTACCAGCCGAAGTGTTGTATCGGCCGCTGTTCAAGGGCGAAAATCCTGCCAATTCAGTGAGTACCGCGTGACGCCGTCCCCTGGTTCTGGCACTATACCGCTTGACGTCGGCGGCCGCCGCCGACCCTGAGCGAGCGAGAATTAAAACCATGGCCCAGTTCGCGCTGAATCCGAACGTTCTCAAGAACGTACCGCTGTTTTCGTCATTTTCGGACCAGCAGCTCGCGTCACTTCTGCCCGCAGTGCAGCACCGGCGCTTCCCGCGCGGCTCGTACGTCATACGCGCCGGCGAGGAAACCGACGCGCTGTACATCATCCTCGCCGGGAAGGCTAAAGTCCTGATCCCTGACGACGACGGCAACGAAGTCATCCTGTCGGTCATCGGCCCGAACGAATTCTTCGGCGAAATGGGGCTTCTCGACGACCAGCCGCGGTCGGCCAGCGTCGAGACCATGGAAGCCTGCGAAATGCTGCGCATCTCCAGGGGCGGGTTCCTGAACTGCCTCAAGGACAATTTCGACGCCGCGATGCTCATCATCCGCAACCTCGTCAGGCGGTTGCGGGAAGCCGACCGGAAAATCGAAAGCCTGGCGCTGATCGACGTCTATGGGCGCGTGGCGAGGCTGCTGATCGAAATGGCCCAGCCCGTGGATGGCCAGTGGATCATCGAAAAGGCGCCTCCGAAGCAGGAAATCGCACGCATGATAGGCGCTTCGCGCGAAATGGTGAGCCGCGTGGTCAAGGACCTGCACGATAAAGGCGTGATTCGCGCGGAGAAGCGCAAGATTTACGTGCTCGACCGGCACTCGATGGGCTCGCGGCGCTCGGCGCGCCGGAGGCAGGACCAGAGTTAGCCGGAGCCACACCCAACCCTGACGAGGTCGAAACCGATTGCTGTGGAGTGAAAAAGCCGGAGGCACCCGGGTAGCAGGGAATCCCCTGCCGCCCAAGATCGCCGCGCTCCTGCGCGAATCGTGGTGGATCGCGCTGCTCGCGATCGCGCTTTATCTTTTCCTCGTCCTCATCACCTACCACCAGGGCGACCCCGGCTGGTCGCACAGCGTGCGCACGTCCGCGATACGCAACGCGGGCGGCGTCGTCGGCGCCTATATCGCCGATCTCATGCTCTACCTCTTCGGCGTGTCGGCCTACTGGTGGATCGTGCTGTGCGGCGCGCTGGTCGCGTGGGGTTTCAGGCGCATCGAAGACGTTCCCGAAAGTGACCGGCGCTCCTACGCCGTCGCGCTCGGGGGTTTTGTCATCCTGCTGCTCGCTTCCAGCGGCATCGAGGCGATACGGCTGTACAGCATCAAGGCGGTGCTGCCGCTCGCCCCGGGCGGAATGATGGGCGCGGTGCTGGGGAATGCGGTCTCGCAGGCCTTCGGTTTCACCGGCGGCACGTTGATCCTGATCCTCGTCTTCGCGGCGGGCCTGAGCCTTTTCAGCGGCGTTTCGTGGCTGACCGTGCTCGAGCGCGTCGGCGCCTGGACCGAGCGCAGCGTCGGCTTCGTGCTGGGCAAGTGGGGCGAGCGCGAGGACCGGCGCGCGGGCGAGCAGGCGCTGATCGAGCGCGACGAGGTGGTCGAAGTCAGCAAGAAAAAGCTCGTGATACACGAGCCGGTGAGGATCGAGCCGCCGCGCGCCGAGATACCCAAATCGCAGCGCGCCGAGCGTGAGAAGCAGGTCCCGCTCTTCGAGAACCTGCCCGATACGCTGCTGCCGCCCCTCGCGCTCCTCGACGAGGCCGACAGGAACATCGAAGTGATGGCGCCCGACACGCTCGAATTCACGTCACGCCTGATCGAGAAGAAGCTGCTCGATTTCGGCGTCGAAGTGAAAGTCGTCGCCGCCTACCCGGGCCCGGTCATCACGCGCTACGAGATCGAGCCTGCGGTCGGGGTGAAAGGCAGCCAGATCATCAACCTCGTGCGCGATCTCGCGCGCGCGCTCTCGGTCGTGAGCATCCGCGTGGTCGAGACGATCCCCGGCAAGAGCTGTATGGGTCTGGAGATTCCCAATCCGACGCGGCAGATCGTGCGCCTGTCGGAGATCGTGAGCTCGCAGGTCTACGCCGATACCGCGACGCCGCTCGCGCTCGCGCTCGGCAAGGACATCGCCGGTAACCCGATCGTCGCCGATCTGGGCCGCATGCCGCACCTGCTGGTGGCGGGCACGACCGGCTCGGGCAAGTCGGTCGCGATCAACGCGATGATCCTCTCGCTCGTCTACAAGTCGCCGCCCTCGCAGGTGCGCCTCATCCTCGTCGATCCGAAAATGCTCGAGCTCTCGGTCTACGAAGGCATCCCGCACCTGCTGGCGCCGGTGGTGACCGACATGCGCCAGGCCGCGAACGCGCTCAACTGGTGCGTGGCCGAAATGGAGCGCCGCTACAAGGTCATGTCCTCGCTGGGCGTGCGCAACATGGCGGGCTTCAACCAGAAGATCCGCGACGCCGAGAAGGCCAAGGCGCCGCTCATGAATCCGCTCACGTCGTCGCCGGACAACCCCGATCCGCTGCACGAGATGTCGCTCATCGTCGTCGTCATCGACGAGCTCGCCGATCTCATGATGGTCGTGGGCAAGAAAGTCGAGGAGCTGATCGCGAGACTCGCGCAGAAAGCGCGCGCCGCCGGCATACACCTCATCCTCGCGACGCAGCGTCCTTCGGTCGACGTCATCACCGGCCTCATCAAGGCCAACATCCCCACCCGAATCGCTTTCCAGGTCTCGGCCAAAGTCGATTCGCGCACGATCCTCGACCAGATGGGCGCCGAAGCGCTGCTGGGGCAGGGCGACATGCTGTTCCTCGCGCCCGGCACCGGCTTCACCCAGCGCGTCCACGGCGCTTACGTCGCCGACCACGAAGTCCACAAAGTCGTCGATTACCTGAAGACCCTCGCGCAGCCGCAGTACGTCGAGAGCGTGCTCGAAGGGCCCGACGCCGACGAGGACAGCGGGGATTTGATCGAAGGCGGCGACGCCGAGTCCGATCCGCTCTACGATCAGGCGGTCGCGATCGTCCTCAAGACCCGCCGTGCGTCCATTTCCCTGGTGCAGCGGCACCTGCGCATCGGTTACAACCGCGCGGCGCGGCTGATCGAGCAGATGGAGCGGGCGGGCATGGTTTCCGCCATGCAGACGAACGGCAACCGCGAAGTGCTGATACCGGCTTCCGCCGCGGCCGACGAGCGCTAGACACAACTCGTAACAAAGCCGCGCCAAACCTCCGCGCGAGCGCGCTGTCTGACCTTACACGCGCGCTTCGAGCGCGCGCCGCCCGCCCCGGGGCATGGATTTGATACCGGGTGTAATCCTCCCGAATAACCGGAAAGCATTCATGCGTAAGGCCCTGATAGCCCTCTTGTTCCTCGTGCCCGGCATAGCTGGCGCCGCGAGCGTCGATACGCTCAAGGCGCTCCTCAACCAGACGACGACGGCGAAAGCGCGCTTCGCCCAGGTCGTGGTCGACCGCAACGGCAAGACGCTCCAGCAGGCGAGCGGCACCATGGAATTCGCGCGTCCCGGGCGCTTCCGCTGGGAATACGTGAAACCCTACGAGCAGACGATCGTCGGCGACGGCTCGCGCCTCTGGATCTACGACAAGGATCTGAATCAGGTCACCGTGCGCAAGCTCGACCGCGCGCTCGGCGCGAGCCCCGCGGCGCTGCTCGCCGGCAGCAACGAAATCGAGAAAAGCTACGCGCTCAAGGCGACCGGCAGCGAAGGCGGTCTCGACTGGCTGGAAGCGATCCCCAAGACCCAGGACACCGC
>CAZULX010000297.1:0-9781 GCA_964621335.1 uncultured Streptomycetaceae bacterium | reverse complement strand
CGAGCGCCAGCGAGTCGAAGGAAAGGAGGTTACGGAGGGAAACCATGGGTTTCCCTCTGTTTCGTTTACCGGCATAGCGCCGCGCGCTATTGCGCGGCAAAGCAATAAAACTGGCCGGCGCCGCCGGACGCTTTTAAGTTGTCCTGGCTGCATCCGCGAGACGGGTGCGACGAGTTCCACGACTTCGATGGCGCGTCGTCACGCAGCCCTATTCTGTCGTGATGCCCGACGATCGCTGCGCCCGCGCCGCTCTTCGTCCAGTTGCCGCACGTCATGTCTTTCTCGCCCGAGACCGCCCTCCCGTCCGGCGAGGAGCCGGTCAGGATATCGTGCTGGTTGACCGGGTCTCCGCGGCCGGGATTCAAAGCGCCTTTCTCGGTGAGCGCGGTCTGCTTGCTGAGATTGTTGGACGCGCTGTGCAGGTCGTCGACGCTGCGCGCGATCACCACGCCTTTCGCGTTCTGCCACGGCCCGCGCCCGATGCGGTCCCGCGCGTTGACGGCCGGCGCGCCGCTTACGGCGCTGTTGCTCAGGTAAGCGCGCCAGACGCGCGAGCCTCCGGCGTCCACGGCGGCGGCGAGCGACTGACAGTGCCGGTCTGCGCCTGCGAGTCCGCCGAGGTCGGCGCCTTTGCCTGTGCCGGCGCTGGTAATGAAAAACGTCATCGGGTTGGAAGGCTCATTCAGGCTCGCACAGCTCGAAGCGAGCAGTGCTATCGGAACGAGGGCGAGTGTGATTTTCCTGTTCATTACTGTCCTCCGGGAGTGGGCGGACGCACAGATTACTGCATGCGCGCGATGCGTTCGAGAACGCCGCCTTGGCGCACCGCATCCGCGGTACCCAGCGGCGCAGATGCGGAATAAAAAGGGAGGATTATCTGTGAGAGTCCGGCTTGCGGGCATCGGGTCCATCGCAGCGCTTGCACTGTGACGGCGCCGCCCGCGGATTGCCGTTATCATAAGCGACCGCGCACCGCGCAGGCACCGACTACATCAACCGGGAGCATGAACATGCTGTGGACCATAAGCTGCGTCGACAAACCGAATACCGCCGCGATCCGCGAGGAGCACCTCAAGCCTCACCGCGAATACCTGACGAACCAGAAAAAGATCCTCGTGCTCGCGGGCGCGACGCAGAACGACGACGGTACCGAGGCGATCGGGAGCCTTTTCGTCGTCAACGTGAATAGCCGTGCCGAAGCGAAAGCGTTCTCCGATGGCGATCCCTTCACCAAGAACGGCGTTTTCTCCAGCGTCACCATTACGCGCATGCGCAAAGGGCAGTGGAATCCGGAGGCCTGCGAAGGCGCGTGAAAGGTACGCCGCTCCTTCGGCGCAGCTCCGCTGCGCCTCCGGGCGTGTAAGGCGCGCTTAGGCGGCTACCGCCGCTACTTAGAGTCCGTATTCCAGAGCTCGAAGTAGTGCTGCCGCATCGAAGGCTTCGCGTATAGCCCGCCGCCGAGGTTCACGAAGTGCCGCGCGAGCTCGCGGGCATACCAGCCTGCTTCCCTCAGGTGGACGTCGAAGTCGGTGCCGTCCTCGGTGCATATTTCACGAGCGTCGGCCGCGGTGAGCACCTCGAGATAGAGGAAGCGGCGCGAGAGCCGTCCAAGGTTTTCGATCGCCGCGACGCACTCATCGTCGGGCAGGTATTGCAGCACCGCCTGGCAGATGACGAGGTCGAAGGTCGTGTCCGGCGCGTAGGTGCGAACGTCGCCCTGCTGCCATCCGAGCTCCCTGCAAAGGTGCGGGCTGAATTCGACGCCGGTGTACCTGATCCGCCTGTTCAGCCTCACCAGTGCTTTCTTCCACAAGCCGAGACCGCATCCGAGGTCGAGCACCGTCTTCACGCTCGAATCCATGTGCTCGACGTAGCTCAGCACAAAGCGCGCGGCCTTATCGGCGATGTACTGGCGTGTGTCGATGTCGCTGCCATACCACTTCGCGTAGTAGCCCGCGTCGAAGCGATCTTCCGGGGTGTCGCGCGTGCCGCCCATTACGTGGTCCTCTCTCGACATTTCTTCCGGCCTTCGCTACAAGAGAAGGCTCTTTTAGCAGCTAAGCCGGGGCAGTGGAATGGATTTCGGACTTAACGCCGATCAGCGCGCGTGGCAGATGAAAGCGCGCGAATTCGCGCTCGGCGAAGTGCGGCCGATGTCGCGCGCGCGCGACCAGATCGAAGGCGGGCGCGCGCCCTGGGACTGGGACATCATCAAAAAAGGCTCCGCGCTGGGTTTCCGCACGCTCGCGGTGCCTAAGGACTGGGGCGGTCCGGGAACCGACTTCGTCACGCAGGGGCTGGTCATGGCGGAGCTTGCTCGAGGTGACAGCGCGATCTCGAAAGCTTTCAGCCAGAACTGGAAGTGGAGCCACCTCATCGCGGAGTTCTGCACGGCGGACCAGAAGCAGCGCTTTCTCAAGCCTTTCCTCGAAGACGACACCTATGTGATCGGCTCGGCGAGCACCGAGCCCAACGCGGGGTCGGACAATCGCTACCCGCCCGCGGATGCGCCGAAATCGGGCTGGCGGCTGCGCGCCGAGCGCCATGGCGAAGAATGGCTGCTCAACGGCGAGAAGACGTTCATCGCGAACGGCAGCGTGGGGAAGCTTTTCTTCGTAAGCACGCGCACCAACCCCGACGTGACGATCCGCGAAGGCACGACCGTCTTTCTGATGCCGCACGATACGCCGGGCTTTCGCGTCGGGAAGATCTTCAACAAGAGCGGCTGGCGCTTCTACCAGAACGCAGAGCTCATTTTCGACAATGCGCGCGTGCCGCACGAGAACGTCGTCGGGGAAGTGCACGGCGGGGTGAAGGTGCGCAGCGGCGCCGCGGCGGAGTTCGGCGACTTCGAGCTCGCGGCGAACTCGCTCGGCGTGTGCGACGCGGCGTGCGAATGCGCCATGAGCTACGCGAAGAAAGAGCGGCGGGCGGGCAAGCCGCTCTACGACCACCAGCTCGTGCAGTTGAAGCTGAACGAGATGCACGCCCTCACCGAAGCGCTGCGCTCGTACGTGATGCGCACCGGATGGGAGATGGACCACCCCTCCAGGGTGTGAACGCTGTGCTGGTGATGAACTATTCCACGACGATCATCCAGCGGGTGACGACGCTCAACCTCGACATACACGCTGCCGGGGGCGGGCGCATCGACGCGATGGCCGACAAGCTCGTGCGCGACGGCATCATCTGGACGCACCTCGCAGGAGACGCTTCACAGCGGCTGAAAGCGTTGCGGCGGTTCCTCCAAATAAAAAGGCCCGGCGTTTAACGCCGGGCCCGTGGTGCACGCGACCGTGCTGCAAGGCCGCGTCTGTTGCGCTTCGCTCTAGCGTCCGGTCGTGCTCGAACCCGAACCGTAGCTGCTGCTTCCGCTGCTGCCCGTCGTGCCCGGAGCGGCGTTGCTCGTATCGGCACCCGTGCTGGAGCCTGTGCTTCCGGCGCCCGGCGTGCTCGTGCTGGTGTCGCCCGTGCCCATGCCCGTGGTTCCCGCAGCGCCGGAGCCTGCCGTGCCACCCATGGCGGAGCTGTCGGTGGTGGGTATTTCGCCGGTGATCAGCGGGCCTGCCGTCGGCGAGCTCGGGCCGCCGGTGTTGGTGTTCGTGCTCGACGTCGGCCCCGCGGGGGCCGTGTCGCGATTGTCGTCGCGTCCGCAGGCTGAGACTGCAAGTGCCAGCGCTACTGCAGCTGCGACGTATAAGTGCTTAGGCATAAAGAGTTCCTCTCGAATGGTCTGAATTGCCGGATCCTGAAGAGCAGGACCGGCGCGCGAGGAATCTAAGCAATGTTCGTGCCGGAGTGTCTCTGGTTAGTCAGGAGGATTACCTGCGCGTACATGCAATGCCGATCAACCGGGATGATCGCGCTGCGAACGTCGGCGTAGGACTCGCTGGAACTGTAGAACACGGCAAAGTGAATCGCGGACCGGTGCTGCTACCCGGACCGGTCGCTGATCCCACGCTCCAGCGCCGCCGCACACGCGCCGCAGAAGTATTCGTTCTGCAGCGAGAACATGATGCAGTCGACTTCCGAGCGGTAGACGCCTCGCGCGTAGCCGTGGGCGCCTTCGTAAAGTCCGATGCGTCGCGCAGTGCGATCCCGGAGCAGGGCGGCCTGGGCCGTGCGCTCTTCTCGCATCAACGCTTCGACTGCGGCTTCGCCGGCGCGCGCCGATCTAAGCGCGCGGTAGCGTTCGACGTAGCGCGCGAAGCGCCTGTCGTACTCCGCCTTGTTCCAGTCGCGCGGCGCCGGCGCGCTGCGTTCCGCATCGGCCCATTTTGCAGCACCCGCGCCAAGCGTCACGTTCGGATGCCACGGCTCGATGTTGCCGCGGTAGACGGGGCCGCCGCCATCGGGCACGTAGTACTCCTCGGCGAGACCCGCGATCGCGTGCGCGAGCTCGTGGAGGACGAGGTATTTCGCGGCGGCGCTGTCGATCGCGACGACGGCAGGGCCGCCGTAGTGCGCGCTGCCGCCGTAGCGCCGCGAATTCGCGAGCACCAGCATGAAGTCCCCGGGCACGGCGGACGCGGCTTCGTGCAGCGACACGGTGTCGCGCACGGCGAGCGTGCGCTCCGCTTCTCCCGTGTCGTAGGTGGCACTGAAGGCGGTACGTTTGCGCACGCCGAGGAAGCGGTCTTCGACGCCGCTCTCCGCGCTCGGTGTGAACACCGCGTGGACGTTGAAGTCCTTCGCGCGGCGGGAGTAGGGCTCGACCGAGAGGAGATAGCCCATCGCACGGCGGGCATCGGCGGTGAACTTCTGATATTCGTCGGCCGTGTAGCCGTCGCCGAGGATGGCGAGGTCCGCTTTCGCGAGGGACGCTCCGTTCGCGAGCAGCGTCTCGACGCGCGTCGCGACGGCCGGCGGCGAGCGGTCGATGGCTGCATCGGCCGGGTCGAGCGCCGCGGTCCAGAGCGCTTGCCAGTGGCCGCCCCCGCGCCGCTTTTCCACCGCCGCGCCCAAGGCAGAACGCGGCATGGGCGAGCGCAGGCTCAGGGTAGCGGCCGCAGGACGCGCGCCGGTAGCGGCGGGCGATTCGAAACCCGCGCGATACAGGAGAACGCCTTCCCGATCGAGCAGAACGAGTCGGTAGTCGCCCCAATCGGGCGGCGGCGCAGTGGCATCGTTACGCCCGCCCCAGTGAGGCTCGGCGCGCAAGCGCTCGAGCTCGAACGTATCGCCTTCAGCGCGGGTGAGGTGCCGGAAATCGAACCGCAGCGCGCCTTCCGCAAAAGGGCTTTCGGCACGTGCGGCCGGAGCGGGTGCAGGAGGCTTGCAGCCGGCAGTGAGGAGCCCCAGCCCCGCAGCCGCGGTCAGTTTCAGCGCGCTGCGGCGGGCAGGGGAATGCATCACGAGGTCAACGAACCTCGCTTACGCCGGAAAGGCTCTGAGGAAGTCCATCTGTCATGGAAAGGAATGCGATGACGAAGCAATCCCGGGAATCCCCGAGATCGCCACGTCGGCCTTGCTGCCTTCTCGCGATGACACTGTTTCCCTAGCTTCGGAACTTCGCGGCGGCTTTGCGCACCGCCTCCACCACGGCATCGCCCATTGCGGTCGTGCTCGCCTTGCCGCCGAGATCGCCGGTGAGATGCTTCGCGTCCGCGATCACGTCGTCCATCGCGCGATCGATGAACTTGGCGGCCTGCAGCGCCTTGGGCTCGTTCTTCTTGCGGCCCAGCCACTCGAAAAGGAGCTTGCCCGACATGATCATCGCGTAGGGGTTCGCGATGTTCCTGCCGGCTATGTCGGGCGCGGAGCCGTGAGTGGCCTGCGCCATCGCGTACTTGTCGCCGATGACGAGCCCCGGCGCGAGGCCGAGCCCGCCCACGACGCCCGCGCCTTCGTCGGTGAGGATGTCGCCGAACTGGTTGGTGGTGACCACGACATCGTATTGCTGCGGCTTCATGACGAGCTTCATGGCGAAACCGTCGACCAGCACTTCTTCGAGCTCGACGTCGGGATAGTTCGTCGCCATCTTGCGGCACTCTTCGGCGAACATGCCGCACACCAGCCTGTAGACGGGTTCCTTGTGGACCGCGGTCACTTTCCTGCGCGTGCGGGTGCGCGCGATCTCGAACGCTTCGCGCGCGACGCGGCTCGCGCCTTTGCGCGTCACCACGCGGTGGCCGATCGAGATCTCGTCGTTGGGCCTGAATTCTCCGCTGCCCGCGACCACGGTGCCGCTCGCCTGCATGCCTTCGGTGGTTTCGCGGAGGAACACGATGTCCACGTCCTTGTGCACCGACGCCACGTTGGGATACGACTTCACCGGCTTCACGTTCGCGTACATGTCGAAGCGCTTGCGGATCGGCGGCATGACCCACGTCGGATCGTTGCGCGGATAGGCGTTGTGGCCGATGGGGCCGCTGATGAAGCCGTCGGTTTCCATGAGGGCTGCGATCGTCGGCTCGGGCATGGTGTGGCCGTGGAGCTCGTGGCCTTTTTTTCCCAGCGGCAGTTCGATCCATTCGACGTCGAGCGCCACTTCCGCTGCGGCCGCGGCCATGACTTTCACCGTCTCGGGAACGACTTCGAGCCCGATGTCGTCCCCGTGCATCACTCCGATCTTCAGCATGGCTTCCTGGTCCCCGTTGAAGTTATGTTCTTCGCGCCCAGTCATCAATCACCAGTCACCAGTCACCAGTCACCAGTCACCAGTCACCAGTCACGGTCTTGCGCCGCCCGATGGTACTACGGGAGGTGGAGCTGCGGTGATCCGAGAGGGGGCTGTAGAGGCTCGCGCGGCATCGACTGGAGCAGCCGCTGGCGGTCGAGCTCGAAGCGCTGAAGCTGGAGCGCGCGCTCCTGCGCGAAAATCTCACGCTGCGTGTCGAGGCGGCGATCGAGCACCTCGGGGGGACCTGTGCCGGGGCTGCGGCTCAGCGCACGCTCGCGCTGGATCTGCTGCAGCTCGAGCTGCTGCTGGTCCATGCGCTGCTGCAACTCGAGGTGGTCGAGCCTGCGCGCATCCGAAGGGCTCAAAGCGTGGCGGCGTGCCTGCGCGCTCTGGCGCAGTTGGAGGTTGAGCGCATCCTGCTGCTGCTCGACGTGCAGCCGCCGGTGATGGTCCGCCGGGAACGCAGGCGGCGGCGCAAACGTGATTG
The DNA here is from genome assembly GCA_964621335.1 of uncultured Streptomycetaceae bacterium. GTDB lineage: Bacteria > Pseudomonadota > Gammaproteobacteria > Burkholderiales > SG8-41 > JAQGMV01. The sequence continues at coordinate 2,672 of CAZULX010000297.1, read as the reverse complement.
CAGCCAGAAGGAGGGATGTAGACAGCGCGCTTCGCATGGGAAGTCGGACCGCAGTGCTCCGATGAACGTTCCCGGCCGGTGCTCGGAGTCGGCGCCGCAGGTTGCGCCCCTCGGGCGGTGCGATACCGACACCCCTGCGCTCGAACCTATCGGTTGCGCCCGCCTTTGCGCTTCGATTCCGCGACCGCGCGCTCGGCAGCGCCTGAGCCGGGGCGGCTGGGTCCTGTGTTCCTGGCCGGCTTCGCACCCGGTTTCGCGTTCGCGAGCGCGCGATCGGCGATCTTGCCTCCGGGTCGCGTGCTCCGCGTGTTGGGCGGGTCGAGATCGGCTTCGATCGGTTTCTTCTTCATGATGTCTCCTGGTTGGTGTAATCGTCAAGGCAACGCGCATGCCGCTCACAATCTCGACGCGCGGGTGAGGGAGCTGTCCGGGGATGCCCGCTCCTCCTACACGTTGTATCGGCGCCGGACGCTCGTTAGACTGTGTCCTCCCGCCCCGTCTCCGATACTACTTACCGCGCCTCACCCATTCAAAAAGCAAGGAGTTCTGCCATGCTCACTCTCTATTACAGTCCCGGCGTCTGCTCGATGGCTTCGCACATCGGTCTCGAGGAAACCGGCGCGCCTTACGAAAAGCGGCCGACCCTGCTCCCGAAAGGCGAGCACAAGAGCGAGAGCTATCTCAAGATCAACCCCCGCGGCAAGGTTCCCGCCCTCGATGCGGACGGCAAGATCATCACAGAGAATACGGCGATCCTTACCTACCTCGGCAGGCGTTTTCCGGAGAAGAAGCTGCTGCCGTCGGATCCGATCGAGGAAGTGCGCTGCATATCGACGATGGCGTGGTTCTCGAACTCGGTGCATCCGCCGTATACGCACTACGTGCGCCCGGAGCGTTTTGCGGACGGCGAAGCCGCGCAGGCTTCGGTCAAGGAAACCGGGAAGAAGACGTTCCACACCCAGTGCACCGAAATCGACGGCCTGCTGCAGGGCAAGCAGTGGATCATGGGTGACCAGTTCACGGTCGCCGACGGTTACGCGCTGGTCTTCTACGGCTGGGGACTGCGCGCCGAGCTGCCGATGAAGGATCTCCGCAACTACACGGCGTGGAAGGACAGGATGGTCGCCCGTCCGGCGGTGCGCAAGGTGCTGGAGAGCGAGGAGAGCGTCATCCTGAAGCAGTGACGCGCGGCGTTGGGCCTCCGGATTGCTGGGTGTCCGGTGTAAGCTGATAGGCCATGCCCGCCTCCCTGCACAACTGTTTTACCCGCATCGCCTGCGCGCTCGCCGTGGCGTCGCTGCTGGGCGCCTGCGCCACGGGCAAGAACCCCGCCGACCCGTTCGAATCGTTCAACCGCGGCGTCTACAAGTTCAACGAGCGGGTCGACCAGGCGGTGCTGCGGCCGACGGCGCGCGCATACCGCACGGTGGTGCCGCAGTTCGTGCGCCAGAGCGTGGGCAATGTGTTCGCGAACGTGAACGACGTGCGCGCGTGCCTCAACAACGCGCTGCAGGGAAAATTCACCACGGCCTACAGCGATTTCGGCCGCGTCGCGATCAACAGCACCTTGGGCGTGCTCGGGCTTTTCGACGTCGCGTCGGAGGCCGGCATCGAAAAGCACCAGGAGGACTTCGGCCAGACGCTCGGCCGCTGGGGCGTGGCCGACGGTCCTTTCATCATGCTGCCGGTGCTCGGTCCGAGCAACGCGCGCGACACCGTGGGCTGGGCCGTCGACCACTTCACCGATCCCATCACCTACGTCGATCCTTCGCGCGCGCACAACCAGTTGACGGCCACCCGCATCGTCAACCGCCGCGCAGAGCTCCTCGATGCGAGCAATGTGCTCGACACCGTGGCGCTCGACCATTACCAGTTCGTGCGAGACGCCTACCTGCAGCGCCGGCGCAGCCTCGTTTACGACGGCAAACCCCCGGCAGGCAAGGACCCGCTGCTGGCGCCGAGGCCGAACACGCCCCAGAATCCCGAAGGCGCATCGAAAGGGGCGCCGAGCGCCGACGACAAAAAGTAGGGCCTGCTGCGAGTCACTATAATCGCGGCACGATGTCATCGCGCTTCATCGCCCATCTCGACATGGACGCGTTCTACGCGTCGGTCGAGCTGCTGCGTTATCCCGAGCTGCGCGGAAAGCCGCTCGTCATCGGCGGGCGCCGCCGCATTCCCGCCGACGGGCAATCTGAAGTTGCGTTTCCCACGCTGCGCGATTACACCGGCCGCGGCGTCATCACGACCGCCACCTACGAGGCGCGCGCCTTCGGGGTCCACTCGGGAATGGGGCTCATGAAAGCCGCCAGGCTCGCGCCCGACGCGCTGCTTCTGCCCGCGGACTTCGACGAATACCGGCGCTATTCGAGGCTTTTCAAGGAGGCGGTGCGCGCGCTGGCGCCGCAGGTCGAAGACCGCGGCATCGACGAGATCTACATCGACCTGACCGGGCAGGTGACGGCGACGCCTGGCACCGGCCCATGGGCACACGCGCGCAGCGTCGCCGCGAAGATCCAGGACGCGGTGCGCACGGCGACCGGGCTCTCGTGCTCGATAGGCGTCACGCCCAACAAGCTCCTTTCGAAAGTCGCCTCCGAGCTCGACAAGCCGGGGGGGCTGACGATACTCACCGCGGCCGACGTCGGCGCGCGCGTCTGGCCGCTGCCCGC
>CAZULX010000296.1:0-3057 GCA_964621335.1 uncultured Streptomycetaceae bacterium | reverse complement strand
CCAACGGAAGCTATCACCTGCTGTTTTTCCCGCCGTGGTTTCCCGAAGCCTCGCCCGATCCGGCGCGCGCGAAAGCGTTCGTCGCCGAGTGGCGCAAACGTGGGTTCACGTTCGCGGGGCTGACGGAAGGTTTTCGCGGCTACGACGGTATCCACACTATCGTCGCGGCGATCGCCAAAGCCGGCAAGGCCGAGCCCGAGGCGATCCGCAAGGCGCTGTGGAACACCACCCTCACCGGGTTGAACGGCAAGATCGCGTTCACCAAAGCCGGTCCCGCGGGCAAAGAGAGCGGCCAGAGCATACCGGCGGTTTACGTCGTCAAGATCGACAACGGCAAAGTCACGCTTTTCCGTTGATCCGCGAAACCGAAGAATTCCGAGGCGACAGCGCCTCGGAATTTTTTTGACATGGACCAGCTGCTTCAGCACGTCGTCAACGCGCTCATGCTCGGGGGCACTTACGCACTCTTGGGCATCGGGCTCACGCTGATCTTCGGCATCATGCGCGTCGTTAATTTCACCCACGGCGAGCTCTATGCCTTCGGCGGCTACATGATCTTCATGTTCACCGCCCTGCTCGGACTCAACTTCTACGTAGCCCTGCTGGCGGCGGTCGTCCTCGGCGTCGCGCTGGGCGCCGCGATCGAGCTCCTGCTGCTTCGGCCTATGCGCGGCGCGGACATCGACACCACGATGCTCATCATGATCGGCACCTGGATCGTGCTTCAGAACACCGAGCAGATGATCTGGGGCGGCGTCGCCAAGTCGATCGTGCCGCCGCTCTCGACCGATCCGCTGGTCGTGGGTCCCGTGTCCGTCGCGTGGCTGCGCGTGTTCGTATTCGCGGCGGCTGCCGTCCTCATCGTCGCCACCTACGCGCTCATCAACCGGACCAAGCTCGGTAAAGCCATGCGCGCGACTTTCCAGGACCGTGACACCGCAGCGCTGATGGGCGTCAACGTGCAGGCGATCAACACCGCGACATTCGCGCTCGGATCCGGCCTCGCGGCCGCGGCAGGCGCCCTCCTCGGCACGGTGTTCGTCGTGACGCCGACGATGGGCGACCTCGCGGCGCTCAAGGCTTTCGCGATCGTCATCCTGGGCGGACTCGGCAGCATCACGGGCGCCACCGCCGGCGGGTTCATATTGGCTTTCGCCGAGGAAATGGGCGCGGGCTACGTCTCCTCCGGGTATCGCGATGCGATGGGCTTCCTGCTGATCATCATCGTCCTTCTTTTCAGGCCCACCGGCCTCTTCGCGCGCGCGGAGCGTATCGGTTGAGCCGCGCCGCGCCCTGGCTCGGGCTCGTCTTTCTCGCGTGCGTTCCGCTGTGGCTGCGCGACCAGTACTTCCTGCACGTTCTCATCACGACCGGGATCTTCACGATCGCGGCGATGAGCCTCAACCTGCTGCTGGGTTACACCGGGCAGTTGAGCCTGGGCCACGTCGCGTTCTTCGGCATCGGCGCCTACGCGAGCGCGCTCACTTCCCTCGGCTTCGAAGTGGACATATTCGGCCTGCACGTCGTGCACGAGCCGTGGCCCGTGGCGATCGGCTTCCTGGTGGGAATCGCCGTGGCAGGCCTGTGCGGCTACGCGATCGGCAGGCTTTCGTTCAAGGTGCGCGGCGCGTATTTCGTGATCGTCACCATCAGCTTTGCCGAGGTGACGCGGCTGGTGGCGCTCAACTGGGTGGAGCTCACTCAGGGCCCGATGGCGCTGAACAACATCCCGCCTTTCACGCTCGGGTTCTGGGGCAGCGAATACACCCTGTGGGGCAAGGTGCCGAATTACTACGTCGTGCTCGCGGTGGGCGCCGCCGCCTATCTCGTGATCCGGCGGCTGGTGCGATCGCGCATCGGCCGCGCGATGATCGCGCTTCGGGAAAACGAGCCGCTCGCGACCTCGCTCGGAATAGACGTCACGCGCTTTCTCGTGCTGGCGGCGGTGGTCTCGGCCGCGATCGCGGGCGCCGCGGGCGGGCTCTACGCGCACTTCATCAGGATCATCGACCCCGACATCTTTCTCTTCATCTACACCGTGACGATGGTGATCATGGTCATCACCGGCGGTAAAGGAACGCTCGCCGGGCCGCTCGTGGGCGGGCTCATCTTCGGCATGCTGCCGGTCGCCCTGCGGGAGTTCGCCTCGCCGGTCGCGCAGTGGATAATCTACGGCAGCCTCATGATCCTCATCGTCTTCTTCCTGCCGCGCGGCATCGTTCCCGCCGTGTACGACTGGTGGACGCGCCGAAGAGGCGCGGCAGCCGTGCCCGGGCGCACTCGCGTGCCGGCCGGGAACGCAGCGGACACGCGCTCGTGAGCGAAGCCGCCTCAACCGCTCCGGTGCTGAGCATCGAGCACGTGAGCGTCCAGTTCGGCGGTCTGGCGGCGATCGCGGACATGAGCTTCAGCGTCGGCGAGGCGGAGCTCGTGAGCCTCATCGGTCCGAACGGCGCGGGCAAGACGACGGCTTTCAACGTGATCACCGGCTTTCTCGCGCCCACCCGTGGCGAAGTGCGCTACCGCGGCGTCCCGCTCACGAATCTCAAGTCGCACGAGATCGCCGGCCTCGGCCTCGTTCGCACGTTCCAGAAAACGAGCGTCTTCGGCGCCAACAGCGTGTTCGACAACGTCCTGATCGGCCTGCATCGGCACGGGCGTTCGTCGGTATGGGCGACGCTGCTCGCGCTCCCCCGTGTGCGGCGCGAAGAGGCCGCTCTGCGCGAGGAGGCGTGGGAAATCCTCGAGTTCGTGGGTCTCGATGAACGCGCCGCCGAGCTCGGAGGCGCCCTGCCCTATGGCGAGCAGCGGCTGCTCGAAGTCGCGGTCGCCCTCGCGGCCCGCCCCACGCTGCTGCTCCTCGACGAGCCGGTCTCGGGTATGAACGCATCGGAGACCGAGAGCTTCGTCGAGCTGCTCCGCAGAATTCGCAAACGTAACGTCACCGTGCTGCTGGTCGAGCACGACATGCGGCTCGTCATGAACGTGTCCGACCGCATCGTGGTGCTCAACTACGGCAGGATCATCGCGGAAGGGCCGCCGGCGCAGATCCAGCAG
>CAZULX010000295.1:0-4221 GCA_964621335.1 uncultured Streptomycetaceae bacterium | reverse complement strand
GCGGGGACTCGCTACGCTCGCCTGCGGTAAACGTACGGAGGGAAACCAAGGTTTCCCTCCGTCCCTCCTTTCCTTCAGGCTCGCTGGCGCTCGCTTCGATCGCCTGACGTAGGGGGCGTGTTACTTCGGCCGCGGGTCTTTGAGCTTCGCACCCGGATTCGAAAGCTTTCCGGCGCGCGCTTCGGTGACCGCGATCGCCACCGCGCGCGCGACGTTGCGCACTTCCTCCCACAGGCCCGCGTCGGCATCGAGCGTGTCGTGGCTCGTCGCATAAGGCTCGCAGTAGCCGATGTAACGATCGAGCCGCGCGTGCGCGCCGGCGTCGATCAGCCCCATCCAGTCTAGCCAGTCGGAGAGGGCGCGCCGCGAGCCTTCTATGCCCGCGACGTCTCCGTGCACGACGAGCCCGTACACGCGGCCGGCGAGGTGCTTGGGATAATCCCACCCCGCGAGCTCGATCTGCTTCGCCTTGTCGGGGTCCTTGCCGCCGGTGCGCGTGGGATCGGGATTGCCGCCGTCGGCACACACCAGCCGGTCCATCATCAGCTTGAGCGGGCTCGCGACCTGGTACCAGTACACGGGCGTGAGCAGCACGATGCCGTGCGCTGCGCTCCAGCCCTCGTAGATCTCTCCCATCCAGTCGTTCACCTGGCCCGTCGAATGGTTGGGATAGCAACTGCACGGCCAGTGGCACAGCGGCATGGCGGTGGAGACGCAGCCTTTGCAGGGATGGATGTGGCGCCTGGGGTCCGACGTGAGACGGCTCAGGTCGAGCAGGTCTGCTTCGACGGCGTCGCTGCGCAGCTGCACGCACACCGCCTGCGCCAGGCGATAGGTCTTCGATATCTCCCCGGGGCAGGTGCCGTCGTTGCGCGAGCTTGCGCACACCACGAGCACTCTCGAGGCCGTCGCCGGATCGCGCTGCCGGGCATCGGCGGCACGGATTTTGTCGCGCGTCTCGCGCCATTCCACCGACAGGTCGTAGTCCGGGTCGGCGAACTCGGGCCCCGCTTTCCCGGTGAACGGCGCCTTGCGGCCTTCCTTGTAAGCGTCCCACGCGATTCGTTCGAAGTCCGCGATCGTCGCATCGTGCGGCCGGTACGCCGGGTCGTAGAAGAGCTCCCGGAAACGCCGCGCGAATTCCTCGCGCGGCATCAGGTCCTGCGCCTGACCTTTGCGAACGGCAGTCATCGCACCTCCCGCCTCAATCGACCCGCGCGCCGCTTTCCCGCGCGAGCTGGCCCCACTTCGCGTTCTCCAGCTTGATGTGGTCGGCGAACTGTTGCGGGGTGTTGGTGACGAGATCGGCGCCCATGGAGCCGAGACGCTGCCGCGCGTCCGCCGAAGTCATGATCTTCAAGACTTCGGTATTGAGGCGCGCGACGATGTCGTTCGGCGTCTTTGCGGGTACGAGCACGCCCCACCATGAAGTCACCTCTACGCCGGGGATGCCGGCTTCGGCGATCGTGGGAATCTCGGGTGCTGAAGGTGAGCGTCGTGCATCCGCCACGGCGAGCATGCGCACGCGGCCGCTTCTCGCAAACTGCTGCGTCGAGAGCACGGAGGTGAACATCATCGCGACGTGGCCGGCGACGAGGTCGGTGATTCCGGGCATCGCGCCTTTGTAAGGTACGTGCAGGATGTCCACTTTCGCGCTCTTCTTGAGAAGCTCGACGCCGAGATGGCCGGCACTGCCGCTGCCCGTCGAAGCGTAATTGAGCTGCCCGGGCCTCGCGCGAGCGAGCGCGATCAGCTCTTTCAGAGAGCGCACCGGCAGCGCCGGATGTACCGCAACGACGTGTGGGGACGAGACCACCATCGTCACCGGCGCGAAATCGCGCAGCGGGTCGTAACCGACTTTCGCGAGGTGCACGCTGATTGCGAGATTGCCGGTCTGGCCCAGAACGAGGGTGTGCCCGTCTGGCGGCGACTTCGCGGCGACGTCCAGACCTATGGTGCCGTTGGCACCGGGGCGGTTTTCGACGACGAACGTCTGGCCCAGCGCTTCTGTCAGCTTCTGCGCGAGGTAGCGGCCGGTGATGTCGGTTGCGCCGCCGGGCGGGAAAGGCACGATCATGCGCATTGGTTTGGTGGGATAAGACTGTGCGGCCACACCGCCCGCGCCGGCCGCCAGTGCACCTGCGAAAAAAACGACTGCCGCTCGCCCGAGACTCGTCATGATGCGCCTCCCCTCGCTTTATGATGGTTCAACGTGTGTTGCGTGAGTCCTTACGTCAACTACGCATGCCGTTGGTCTCACGCGCCGCGTTCGGTCAGCAGCACCACGATGCGCTGCACTGCATTCTGCGCTTTCGCGCGCAGCGCCGCGTCGTCGTTGTTCGCGATCGGATGCGCGATGACCGCGAAGGGGTAGCCGGGCAGGCCGTTCACGCCCGCCACCACTTCCGCGCTTTTCACGAACCGGTCGGTGATGACTGCAACCGCGGGTATCCCCAGCCGCTCGGCTTCGATGGCGTCGTGCAGACTGCACGACGAGCAGCTCCCTCAATCCCCGACGCCGGAGATGACGGCGTCCGCGCCGCTCAACTCCGCTAGCATCTCCTTCGGCGCCGGCCGCGTGGTATCGGGCTTGCGCCTGCGTATGAGCTCGCGCACACCGTGCTCCGAGCGCAGTATCTCGGCGACGAAATCGTAGAAGCGCTCGGTGCCGATCTTCGCGTTGTCGAGAAGACCCACCACAGTGCCTTCGAGCGAGCGCAGCGCGGGCGCGGGCCGCACCGCTGCGCCTTCCGCGCTCAACCGCGGATCCAGAACTTCGATCGTCATGCTCTTTCCTCCAGTGGGTATTGCGGCGCCGAAACCGGCATGGTTACCGCGAGCGACTTCTTGCCGTACCACGGCGGTACAATCGCGCCGAAGCCGCCGGCCGGCCCGCCGGCCGCCACGACGAGCAGATCGTCGGGCGTGCGCAGCGCGGTATATACGCGATCTTCATCCTTGCGGCCGGCGACGGCGGCCTTGCCGACGGTGCGCCACTCCTTGCGCTGCACGCGCGCGGTCTCGAAAACGTACTCGCGCATGTCTTCCTTGCTCCACCCGGCCGCGGCGAAGATCTGCCGGTGCTGCTTGGGAACGACCATCGCGTAATTGCCTTCCCAGATCGAGTAGGTCAGCATGTTTCCACGGATCGCGGCGGCGTAGGTATCGAGGATCTCCCTGGGCGCGTGCGTCCACTCGTTCATGATCTGGTGCGGCGACTCGGCCGCGAGCACCGTCACCGCGGAAGTGCCTGCGGGAACGCCGCGCTCGACCGACAGCGCAAGCCACGGGCTGTCCTCCTCGTCCTCTGCGATGCAGAACGTGAATTTGCCGGGATGGCCGATGGTCGAGCGGTCGAGGTGCCCGGGCGTTCCGCCGAGCACGTTGATCACGAAAAGCCGGATGCTGCGTCCGATCGTCGCGTTGGCGCGGCTGCCGTTCGCGAAGACGTTGTGGGTCGCGTTCATGCCGAGCGCCGTGCGGATCGGCCCGTTCACGACGATGAAAGGCGCGCTCCCGCCGGTGCTCGCCGTGCTGCCGTGCAGGCCGAACTCGGTCTCGCACATCGCCCTGATGATCGCGAGGACGACCGGCATGTACTCGGGCAGGCAGCCCGCCATGACCGCGGCGATCGCGATTTTTTCGGCGGTGATGCGGCGCCGCCGCACGGGCTCGACGCCGACGAGCGCATCGGGGGCGAGCCCGGCCGTCTCGAGGAAAGTGCGCACCAGTGCGGGAGTCGGCGGCACGATGGGCAGGCCATCGGTCCAGCCGTTGGTCTGGAAAAGCTCGTTCGCCTGGAACGGGTCGGCAACGGGGTAGGTCGCGCTGGCGAGACTGATTTCATTGGTCATGCCGGGAGTCTACCGCGCCATGGCTCGCTGCCGCGGCCCGATCGCGCTGCAGCACGGGCGCGGCCCTTCGGCTCGCTACTGCTCGCTCCAGTGGCCTAGCAAGGCGGTGAGCATGGCGGCGCCGAGCTTGCGGCTGCGCTCGCTGTTCCAGCCCACCTCGTCGTCGGGCAGGTCGGCGTTGTCCTTGAAAGGCATCTCGAGGGTGAGCGACAGGCAGCCATAAGTGTGGCCGACCCATTTCGAGGCGAGCTTGAGCGCATCCTCGCTGTATTTGCCCGCCGAGTAACCGTGCACGCCCTGGAAGTCCGGGCTCGCGCGCTTGAAGTTCGCGATGAACTCGCTCTGCTCCCGCGCCTGCTCGGGCGTG
>CAZULX010000294.1:0-4154 GCA_964621335.1 uncultured Streptomycetaceae bacterium | reverse complement strand
GTTCCCAACGTGCTCTGCGTGAATCCGGTGCTGCCGGCGAGGAATGTCAAAGAGCTGATCGCGCTCGCGAAAAGCAAACCCGGCGAGCTTACTTATGCGACTTCAGGCGTAGGCAGTCCCGAGCAGTTCGCGGGCGAAATGTTCAAGATGATGACCAAGACCAATCTGCTGATGGTGCCGTACAAAGGCGGCGGCCCGCTCGCGATAGACCTGGTCGCCGGCCACGTGATGTCGGCTTTCAACACCATGCCGCCCATCATCCCGCACATCAAGGCGAATCGCGTGCGCGCGCTCGCGGTGACGACGGCGAAGCGTGCCCCGGTGCTGCCCGACGTGCCGACCGTGGCCGAGACCGTTCCCGGCTACGAGATGAGCACGTGGTATGGCGCCGTCGTTCCCGCCAAGACCTCGCGCGAGATCGTGCAGCTCCTCAACCGTGAAATGGTGAAAGCGCTGGCCGATCCCGCCGTAAAGCAAAGGCTCGCCTCGCTCGGCGCAGACGTGGTCGCCACCAGTCCCGAGGAGACCGCGAAGATCTTCAAAGAGGACCTCGCGAAGTTCACGAAGGTCGCCAAAGCCGCCAACATCCGGGCCGAATGACTTTGCTGCTGGGCTGCATCGCCGACGATTTCACCGGCGCGACCGATCTCGCGAACACGCTGACGCGCCAGGGCATGACGACGGTGGTGCTGCTCGGCGTGCCGCGCGAGAGCCTGCCGCCGCCGGACGCCGACGCGATCGTCGTCGCTCTCAAATCGCGCTCGAATCCCGCGCCCGACGCGGTGCGGATGTCGCTTGCCGCCCTGGACTGGCTCACGCGCGCGGGCGCGAGCCAGCTCTATTTCAAGTACTGCTCGACTTTCGATTCCACCGACGCGGGCAATATCGGTCCCGTCGCGGACGCGCTGCTGGAAGCGCTGCGCGAGAGCTTCACCGTCGCGTGCCCGGCCTTTCCGACCAACCGCCGCACCGTATACCAGGGACATCTTTACGTCGGCGAAGAGCTCCTGTCGGACTCGGGCATGAGGCACCACCCGCTCAATCCGATGACCGACTCCTCGCTCGTGCGCGTGCTGCAGCGGCAGACCGCCGGGCGGGTCGGGTTGATCGCCTACGAGACGGTCGATCGCGGCCACAAAGCCGTGACGGCCGAAATCCACGCGCTGTGGGCGCGCGGCTACCGTTACGCGATCGTCGACGCGCTCACCGATGCGCACCTCGTGGCGATCGGCACCGCGTGCGCGGGACTGAAGCTCATCACCGGCGGCTCGGGTCTTGCGCTCGGCCTGCCGATGAATTTCAGGCGTCAGGGATTGTTGAGGCGCCGCGCGTCCGCTCCGGCTGCGCCGGTCGCGGGGCACGGGGTCGTGCTTTCGGGAAGCTGCTCCGCGGCGACGCAGCGCCAGGTCGCCGCCATGAAAGCCGCGTGCGCATCCTTCGAGCTCGATCCGCTGCGTTTCGCTGAAGGGGAGCCGGTGATCGAAGAGGCCGTCGCATGGGCGCGGCCGCGGCTCGGGCTTTCGCCCGTGCTGATTTATTCCACGGCGGACCCCCCGCGCGTCGCCGACATCCAGGCGAAGCTCGGGCGCGAGCGCGCCGGCGAGGCGGTCGAGCAAGCGCTGGCGGAAATCGCGAAGCGCCTGGTCGCCTGCGGCGCGCGCCGCCTGATCGTCGCGGGCGGCGAGACTTCCGGCGCGGTGGTGAGCGCGCTCGGGATCGAGGGCTTACGCATCGGCGCCGAGATCGATCCCGGCGTGCCCTGGACCACGAGCCTCGGCGAGCCGCCGCTCGCGCTCGCGCTCAAATCCGGCAACTTCGGCGCCGACGATTTTTTCCTGAAAGCTTTTGCTTAAAAAAGGAGTGATGAAAAGAGTGATGAAAAGGAGTGATGAAAAGAGGTGATGAAAAAGGGTTGTCGAAGGGCAGCCGGTAGCTTACATACAACTCCTTCTCATCACTCTCTCTCATCACCTTTTCTCGTCACTCCTTTTCATCACCCCTTCAAACAAATGAACGAAAACACCCTCCGCGAAAACATCGCTTTCATCGGCAAGTCGCTCTATGACCGCGGCCTTGCGCACGGCAGCGCGGGCAACATCAGCGTGAAGCTCGCCGACGGCTGGCTGATGACGCCCACCAACTCGTGCCTGGGCCGGCTCGACCCGGCGCGTATTTCGCGGCTCGATGCGAGCGGCAATCTCGTCGCGGGCGACAAGCCTTCGAAGGAGACGTTTCTGCACATCGCGATGTACCGCGAGCGCGATACGTGCGGCGCGGTTGTTCACCTGCATTCGGTGCACTCGGTCGCGGTCTCGTGCATGGACGGGCTCGACGCGACGAACGTGTTTCCGCCGATCACCGCCTATGCCGTGATGCAGGTCGGCCGCCTCGCGCTGGTGCCCTACTTCCCGCCCGGAGACGAATCGCTCGCCGAAGCGGTCCGCGCCGTCGCGGGCAGGCATCACGCGGTGCTGCTCGCGAACCACGGTCCCGTCGTCGCCGGAAGCTCGCTCGATGCGGCAGTGAACGCGATCGAAGAGCTCGAGCAGACCGCGAAGCTCGTGCTGCTCCTGCAAGGCCATCCCACGCGCTACCTCACGCCCGAGGCGGTCGCAGAGCTCAACCGCCGCTTCGCGGGCTGACGAGAGGATCGCGCCATGCGCATCGCGGACATACGCGAGGTCGCCGTCCCGCTGAAGACGAGCATGCGCAACGCCGCATTCGACTTCAGCGAGATGACGACTTCGGTCGTGGCAGTGGTGACCGACGTCGTGCGCGGCGGCAAGCCGGTCGTCGGTTACGCGTTCAACTCCACCGGACGCTATGCCTGCGGCGCGCAGATGCGCGCGAGGTTCATCCCACGCGTGCTCGAAGCCCGACCCGAATCGCTACTGAACGCCGCGGGCGACAACTTGGATCCCGAGAGCATCCTCGCGTGCATGATGCAGCGCGAGAAGCCCGGAGGCCATACCGAGCGCTCGATCGCGATCGGCACGATCGAGGTCGCGTGCTGGGACGCGGTGGCGAAAATCGAGGACAAGCCGCTGCATCGCGTGCTCGCGGAGCGCTACAGCGCCGGCACAGTCGAGGACACGGTGCAGTGCTACGTCGGCGGCGGCTGGTACCACGCGGGGAAGGGCCTCGTCCACCTTCAGGACGAGATCCGCAAGCGCCTCGACGAAGGCTACACCACGATGAAAATCAAGGTGGGCGGCGCGACCATACCCGAGGACGTGCAGCGCGTCGAGGCGGCGATCGAAGTGATCGGTGAAGGCCGGCGGCTCGCGGTCGACGCCAACGGCGCGTTCGCGCGCGACCGCGCGCTCGCTTACGCGTGGGCGCTCGCGCCTTTCGGCCTGCGCTGGTTCGAGGAGCCGACCGACCCGCTCGATTTCGCGCTGCTTGCCGAGATCGCGCGCGACTACGACGCGCCCATCGGCACCGGCGAGAATCTTTTCTCCACGCAGGACATCGAGAACCTCGTGCGCTTCGGGGGCTTGCGCGCCGACCGCGACATCCTCCAGATCGACGTGCCGCAGTCCTACGGCATCGTGCAGTTCGCGCGTACGCTGAAAATGCTCGAAGGCCACGGCTGGGCGCGCGGGTCGGTGTTCCCGCACGGCGGCAACCAGATGACGCTGCACATCGTCGGTGGCTTCGGCCTCGGCGGATGCGAGGCATACCCCGACGTCTTCGGCGCATTCGCGGGTTTCGCCGACGACGCGAAAGTCGACGGCGGCCGGTTGAGGCTCCCGCAGCGCCCGGGAATCGGCTTCGAAGCGCAGAACGAGCTCTATGCGCTGATGAAGGGCATCGCCTAGAGATCATTTTCCTGCCACAAAGCAGACCGCGTCGCGCCAGCGTGGGCGGCTACGCTCTCCCGATCGAAAAGGGAGACAGCCGATGGAACGTGCTCTGTGGCAGAAAATCGCGGCGCTCGCGGGGCTCACGCTCGCGCTCCTCGTCCCGCTCATGCTGATCCAGGCGAAGATCGAGGAGCGGCAGGCGACTCGCGCGGGTGTGGTGCGCGAGCTCGCGAACACGAGCGTCGGCGAGCAGACGGTGAGCGGTCCGCTGCTCGTGCTTCAGTGCACCGAGCATTCCGTGGTCGAGGAGAAAGACGCGAAAGGCGGCTGGAAGAAAGAGCCGCGCTC
>CAZULX010000293.1:0-2527 GCA_964621335.1 uncultured Streptomycetaceae bacterium | reverse complement strand
CCGTCGCAGCTGGCGAGCAGACCCACGCCTTTCGGGCCGAGGCCCAGATAGTTCCGTGCCGATGACCGGCACCATGCTGGTCGCGGGCCAGCCAAAAACGTTGAAGATGATCGTGATCACGAAGACGCCGATCAACCGCCGGTCGCGGTGCACCCAGGTGAGGCCTTCCCGGATGCTGGCGATGAACGCGCCAGGCTTGCCGGCGGTGGTCTGCCTGCGCATGCCGATGCGCAGCGCCGCAAAAAGCGTCGGCACGTAGAGCGCGAAGCTGAACCAGAACACGCTCGTGATGCCGAACTCGGCGAGCAGGATGCCGCTCAGCATGGGGCCGACGACGCGGCTTCCGTTGTTGGTCGCGGTGTCGATCGACAGCGCAGCGCTGACGCGCTCCACGCCGACCGCATCGCCGATCATCATGCGGCGCACCGGGTGGTCGGCCGCCCAGCCGGTGCCGTTGATGAAGCTCGCGAGCGCGAGGTGCCAGACTTCGATCGCGCCGAGGCTCGAGAGGATCGCCAGCGTGAGACTCACCCCCATCGACGTCGACACCACCAGAATCAGCGCGCGGCGGCGGTCGAAGCGCTCGGCCGCGGCCCCGAGGAAGGCGCCGAAAAGTCCCATCGGCGCCATGCGCAACATCGTGAGCATGGCGACCACGAACGCCGAGTGGGTGAGCTGATAGGCGAAGAGGGCGAACGCCAGCGTCTCCAGCCAGCGCACGACGCACACCGTAAGGCCTACGAACCAGAGGCGGCGAAAATCCCCGAGGGCGAACAGTCGCAACGCGGCGCCGCGGGTCTGATCGACCAGTCTTCAGGCCGATGGCGCGCTTGCCGCTTTCGACGCTACGCCGGCGAAACGTTCGTAGAGCTGCCAGTCGAGTGCGTGCTCTTCGAGCGTTTCCGGGTCCCACATCCGCCGCGGCAGCTCGAAAATGTCGCCGCCATAGACGTGCAGGCCGATCGCCGGCGTATCGCTCAGGCATTCCGCCACGTGCACCGTGTCGGCCCGCATCGACAGTATGGACCCGCGCTCGAGCGTCGCTTCGCCCGCCCTTCGCAGCTTGCCGTCTTCGCGCCGGTAGAGCGTGTTCTTTTCCTCGCCGGAAAGGAGCAGGATCGTTGCCCAGGTGCCGTGGTCGTGCGGCGGCGTGCGGCGGCCGCTCGGAAAGCACACTTTGAGCAAAGTGAGTTGGGGGGAGCGGTAGAAGACCTGACGCGCGTTGCCGCCGGTGCCCGGGATGTAGTGCAGCGCACGCTCTATTTCGGCAACCTGCTCGCGCAGGTCCTCCACGACCGCGCGCAACGAAGCCATGGCGTCGCTACTCTCCGCCGCGAGCGCGCAGCGCGCCACCAGTTCGTGCACCTTCATCGTCTGTTCCCCTGAATGAGAAGACCGCTGCATCGATGTTTCGGTAAACTCCCCGGTGTGTCAAGGCGTAACTTGCGAGGAGCATGGCCATGAGCACCAAAGTGAGATCGTTGCAGCAAGCCGCTGCATGCGTAACCGATGGGGCGCGGCTGGTGATGAGCGCGAACCTGCATCGTCCCCCGATGGCGTTCCTGCGCGAGCTCGTGCGCCGGCGCGTGCGCAACCTGCGCGTGATCGGCGTGGTGGGTGGTGACCTGAACATCGATTTTCTGGTCGGCGCCGGCGCGGTCGGCGTCGTCGACACGTGCAGCGTGACGATGGGGGAATTCGCGCGCACGGGCCCGAACTTCGCGCGGCATGTCCTGGCGGGTCGGGTGCGCTCGCTCGACAACACCTGAGGGGTGCTCTTTTCACAGGCCCAGGCTGGGTCTATGGGAGTGCCTTACGTGCCGGTGATCGGGCTCGTGGGGACCGATTTGCTGAAGCGCCGCGACGACATGGTTCTCGCGCCCGATCCCTTCGGGGAAGGCAAGGTCACCGTCGTCGCGAAGGCGATGCGCCCTGACGTCGCCGTATTCCATGTCGACAAGGCCGACCGTCACGGCAACGTCTCCTGCGGCTATCACGCGGAGGCGGTCATGCTCGCCGAGGCGTCGAAGCACGTCGTCGTCACCGCGGAAGAAGTGGTCGATCGGCTCAACGAGGACGACGCGGTGGGCACGTTCATCCCGTCGATCCTCGTCGACACGGTCGTGCATGCACCCTTCGGGGCACACCCCGGCGGCTTCACGGGGCGCTATGCACCGGACGCGGCCGCGATGAAGGCCTACGTCGTTGCCAGCCGTGACGATGCATCGTTCGCAGCCTACCTGGAAGAGCACGTGTTCGGCACGCGCAGCCATGACGACTACGTCGAGCGTTTCGTGCCACGCGCTGCGCGGCAGACGGAGCCTGTAACGTGAGCCGGGCGAACGCAGCGGCGAGGCACGAGACGCAATCCCTGGACTACAACGGTGCCGAGTTGATGGCCGTGCTGATGTCGCGCGAAGTGCGTGACGGCGAAATCTCCGCGTGCGGGGCGCTCTCCCAGCTTCCGGCGACGGGCCTGCTGCTCGCGAAGGAAATGCACGCGCCGGACGCGGAGTTGATCATCCTC
>CAZULX010000292.1:0-2935 GCA_964621335.1 uncultured Streptomycetaceae bacterium | reverse complement strand
GACCTGCGAGATGCCTTCGGCCTTGCAATAGAGGCGCGTGCCGCCCGCCGGGAGATCCTTCACAGGCGTGGGCCGCAGCGGGGAATTGATGCGCATTACGACCGTGGTGACGCCGTGCTCGGCGGAGCTCGAGAGCACGCGGTCCCAGGTGATCTGGGCGTCGTAGTGCGTATGGGGGTCGACGAAGCCGGGACACACGATCCTGCCGGCGGCATCGATGACCGTGTCCGCGGAACCGTCTACTTTCCCGAGCGCAGCGACGCGCCCGCCCTGTACCGCCACCGCGCCATTGAAGCGCGGGCCGCCGTTGCCATCGACGACGGTCGCGTTCGTGATCAACAGGTCGTAAGCCATGGGGAAGCCTCCGGAAAAAGGGAGCGTGCCAGACGATATCACGAGAGCCTGATCACGCGGCAGCGCGAGGAAGCCGCAGGTCAACCGCGAGCGCCAGCATCCATCCATCGCGTATGGCGGTCATGAAATCTCCGATCTGGTTGCAATCGCCGGCGAGCGCCCAGGCCGCACCGGAGCGCTCCACCTCCGGCAGGATATCGCGGTTGGGCAGCGGTCCGATCGCCGACACGACGAGATCCCCGGCGGCGATCGGCGTACGCGCGCCTTCGAGCGTCGCCCACACCGTATCGCCGTCCACCGATTCCACCGGCGCGTGGGTGAGCACGCGCGAGCCGCCTTTGGCGAGGCGATCGAGAACGTCGTAGCGATTGTTGCGCGCCATCTCTTTGGCGATCACCGGCAGCGCCTCGATGACCGTGGCTTTCACGCCGCGGTAATGGATGAGTGTGTCGGCGGTCTCGATGCCCACCATGCCGCCACCGATGATCGTTACGCGAGCGCCGCGCGGCACGCGCTCCCGGTCCACCAGAACGTCCCAGGCGTGCACGAGGGGCACGTGCGTCGTCACCGGGAAAGGCAGCGGTCTCGGCTTCGCGCCGGTTGCGACCACCACCAGGTCCGGCGCGAAATCGCGTATGCGCGCCGCCGTCACGTCCACCTGCGTTCGCACCGGCACGCGCAGGCTCTGGAGCTGCTCCCAGCGGTAAGTCCACACGCCCGCGACGTCGGCCTTGTCGGGCGCCGCGAGGGCGAGCGGCATCTGGCCGCCCGGCTGCGCCGCTTTTTCCCAGATTTCGACCTCGTGTCCCAGGCCCGCGGCCACTCGCGCGGCCTCGACTCCGGCAATGCCTGCGCCGAGCACCAGGATGCGCTTGCGCTCTCCGGCGGGGCGCGCCGCAGGTCGCCGCAACTGCGGCTCGGCAAGCTCCGGCCGCTCGAACTCGAGCCCGACCATCGGGTTGGTCACGCATGCGACGTCGCGCTCGAGCGTGAGGCGCTCGAAGCACACATTGCACGAGATGCACTTGCGGATGGGAGTCGCGATCTCGCCGAAGGCCTTGCGCGGCCAGTACGCGTCCGCGACGAGCGCGCGGCACACCGCCACGAAATCCGCGCTGCCCGCCTCAAGTATGCCTTCGGCGTCCTCGGGATCGATGACCCGCCCCGCCATGATCGTCGGGACGCCGACCGCGCCTGCGATCGGCCGCGCGTAAGGCTCGAGGAAACGGCGCGCGAAGGACGGCGGCTGTATGCAGTAGCGCGAGAGCTCCGGGCTTTCGTTGGTGCCGCCCGACATATCGATCGCGATCACCCCGGCCCGCTCGAGCGCCTTGCACAGCCCGATCATGTCTTCCTCGCTATAGCCGCCGTCGCAGTACTCGGTCACGCTCACGCGCACCATGAGCGGGAAATCCGGCAGCTCGCGGCGTATCAGCGCCACCGTCTCCAGGAGGAAGCGCATGCGATTTTCGGGCGACCCGCCGTAGCGGTCCTCGCGGCGGTTGATGCGCGGGCTCAGGAACTGCTGGAAGAGGTAGCCGTTGGCGGCGTGGAGCTCGACCGCGTCGTAGCCCGCGCGATAGAGGCGCCGGGCGCAATCGAGGTACGCCTGCTGTATCGCCTCGATCTCGCCCACACCCAGCGCGCGCGCCGGCTCGCCGGTATTCGGGTTGTGCCAGTCGGACGCGCTCACCGGCTCCATCCCGAGCACCGAGCGCTTGAGGAGCGCGCCGCGGTGATTGATCTGCCCGGCCGCAAGCGCGCCGCCTTCGTGGATCGCATCGACCACCGCCGCCAGACCCGGAATGTAACGGTCGTGGTAGAGGCACAGCGAGTTGGTGTGGTTGCGCGCGCCCGGCGTGATCACCATCGCCTCGGTGATGATCATCGCGGCGCCGCCTTTCGCGCGCTCGCCGTAATAGAGCTTGTCGCGCTCGGTCGAGAAGCCGTCGGTGGTCCCGTAGTTCGTTCCCATGGGCCCCATTACGATGCGGTTGCGCAGCCGCAGGGGGCCCATGGAGCCGGGTTGAGCGATCAGCATTCGGCAGTTCCACAACGCGGACGGCGCTGCCGTCGACTCTGCGGATGATAGCGCGCTGCGTGCTAAGCTTCACCGCATGTCGATCCCCACCTACGAAGTCTATGCGATCCGCTATGCCCGCCGCGATGCGCGGCGGCACGAACATTTCGTCGGCGGCGACCCGCACGATGCGCCCATGCCCATGGATTACTTCGTGTGGCTCGTCCGCAATGCGGAGCGCACGATCGTCGTCGACACCGGGTTCACAGCGGAAGTGGCGGCGAAGCGCAAGCGCGAGTACATCAGAACGCCCAAAGCCGGGCTCGCGCTCCTCGGGGTCAAAGCCGAGGAGGTGCGCGACGTCGTCATCACGCACATGCACTACGATCACGTCGGCACCTTCTTCGACTTCCCGAACGCGACCTTCCACATCCAGGACGACGAAATGAATTTCGTCACCGGCCGCTACATGCGCCATGCGCGCTTCGCGCATTCGATCGAGGTGGAAGACGTGATCGGGATGGTGAAAGCGCTCTTCAAGGGGCGGCTCGCATTCCACAA
>CAZULX010000291.1:0-6162 GCA_964621335.1 uncultured Streptomycetaceae bacterium | reverse complement strand
CGGTTCCGGAGGTCCATCACCGGCTGCATGTTCACTTCGTTGAACGTGGTGAGGATGGCGGCGGTCGCCTGCGACTGCACGAGGCGCTCCGCGATCCGGGCGCGCAGGCGCGACATCGGTACGCGCTGCTCGGGACGCTCCCCGAGGTTGCCGAGATCGACCGCGGGCGCGGGCGCACGTCGCATCACCGCGGGCTCCGCTGCGCGCGCCGGTGTGGCCGGCGCGGGAGACCCCGGTTTCCCCTGTTCGTTCTCCGGGGCCGGCTCCAGGCCCTTCACGGCCTGCATCACATCGCCTTTGGTCACGCGGCCGCCGCGCCCAGTGCCCGCGATGGACGCTGTGTCCACCTGCTTCTCCGCCGCGAGCTTCTGCGCCGCGGGCATCGCCGGCGCTGCCTTACCTGCAGGCGCCTTGGCTTCGGCTTTCGACTCAGCCGGCGCCGCTTTGGCGGGCTCACCCGCCGCGGGCTTCGCGCCTTCGGTATCGATCTGCGCGATGATCTCGTTGCTCGTGACCGTGCCGCCGTCGCCTTTGACGATTTTCACCAGCACGCCCGCCTGCGGAGCCGGCGTCTCGAGCACCACTTTATCGGTCTCGATGTCGACGAGGTTCTCGTCGCGGTTCACGTACTCGCCCGCCTGCTTGTGCCAGTTGAGCAGCGTGGCCTCGGCCACCGATTCCGACAACTGCGGCACCTTCACTTCGATGAGCATCGGTCCATCCTAATAATCTTCACCCGCCAGCAGCGGCCGCAGCGCTACGTTTCGCGGCTCGCTTCCGCCGGCGGGCGTGAGCGCCTGGTCGACCAGCGCTTTCTGCTGCTCGTCGTGGAGCTGCTTGTATCCGGCTGCGGGCGAAGCGGACGATTCGCGTCCCGCGTAATAGAGTTTCTGGTGCGGCTCGAGGTGGCGCAACAGGTAATGCTGTATGCGGTGCCACGCGCCCTGGTTGCGCGGCTCCTCCTGGCACCAGACGATTTCGGTCGCGCTCTTGTAGCGCTCGATCAGCGCCTGCATGTCCTCGTGGGGAAACGGGTAGAGCTGTGCGATGCGCACCAGCGGCAGGTTGTGGATGCCGCGCGTCTTGCGCCCAGCGCGCAGGTCGTAGAAAACCTTGCCGCTGCACAGGACGACCCGCGTCACTTTCGCGGGATCGATTTCCTGCGCTTCCCAGTCTTCGTTGATCGGCCTGAACTTGTCGCTCGCGAACTCTTCGAGGGGCGAGATCGATTCCTTGTGCCGCAGCAGGCTCTTCGGCGTGATCAGCACGAGCGGCTTGCGATAAGGCCTCACCATCTGCCGCCGCAGGAGGTAATAGAACTGCACCGGCGTTGCCGGCACGCACACCTGCATGTTGTAGTCCGCGCAGAGCTGGAGGTAGCGCTCGATGCGCGCCGACGAGTGCTCGGGGCCCTGCCCTTCATAACCGTGCGGCAGCAACATCACGAGCCCGCACATGCGGCCCCATTTCACCTCGCCCGAGGCGATGAACTGGTCGATCACCACCTGCGCGCCGTTGGCGAAGTCCCCGAACTGCGCTTCCCAGATGACGAGCTCGTTCGGGCTCGAAGTCGCGTAGCCGTACTCGAAACCCACGACCGCCGCCTCCGAAAGCAGTGAATCGATGACGACGAAATCGCCCTGTTTCGCGCTCACGTGCTGGAGAGGTACGTAAGCGCCCTGGTCCCAGCGCTCGCGGTTCTGGTCGTGCAGCACCGCATGCCTGTGGAAGAACGTGCCGCGGCCGCTGTCCTGGCCGGAAAGACGGATGGAATAACCTTCTTCGAGCAGCGTCGCGTAAGCAAGATGCTCGGCCATGCCCCAATCGAGTGCCAGCTCTCCGCGCGCCATCGCGCGGCGGTCTTCCATGATCTTCTGCACGCGCGGGTGCAGCTTGAAGTTCTCCGGCACCGTCGTGATGCGCTCGGCCAGGCTTTTCAGGGTCTCGATCGGGAGCCGCGTATCGTCCTGCTCGTTCCACTTCACGCGGTTGTACTTGGTCCAGTCGATCTCGAAAGGCGGCTTGAAGTTCTGGAGGATCGTCTTGTTGGTGTGATAGCCGCCGTCGAGCGCCTTGCGGAAAGTCGCAATCAGCTCTTCGGACTCGCTCTCTCCGATGACGCCTTCGCGCTCGAGCCTTTCGGCGTAGAGCTTGCGCGTGGTGGGAAGCTTGGCGATGCGCTTGTACATGAGCGGCTGGGTGACCATCGGCTCGTCCTGCTCGTTGTGACCGAGCCTGCGGTAGCACACGAGGTCAACCACCACGTCGCGGTGAAACTTCATGCGGAAATCGAGCGCGATCTCGGTTACCAGGCACACCGCGTCGGGGTCGTCCCCGTTCACGTGGAAGATCGGCACTTCGAGCATTTTCGCGACGTCGGTGCAGTACAGCGTCGAGCGCGCGTCGCGCGGGTCGGAAGTCGTGAAGCCGATCTGGTTGTTGACGACGATGTGCACCGTGCCGCCGGTGCCGTAGCCGCGCGTCTGCGCGAGATTCAGCGTCTCCTGGATGACGCCCTGGCCGGCGAACGACGCGTCGCCGTGGATGAGGACCGGCAGCACCTGGTCGCCGGTGAAATCGCGACGGCGATGCTGGCGCGCGCGCACCGATCCTTCGACCACCGGGTTCACGATCTCGAGGTGCGACGGGTTGAACGCGAGGGTCACGTGCATCGGACCGCCGGGCGTCATCACGTTCGACGAAAAACCCATGTGGTACTTGACGTCGCCGGCAAGCAGATCGTGGTTGTCGTGCTTGCCTTCGAATTCCGCGAAGAGGTCCTTGGGCATCTTCCCCATGGTGTTCACGAGCACGTTCAACCGCCCGCGGTGCGCCATGCCGATCACGAGCTCCTGCACTCCCGCTTTGCCCGCGAGCTGGAGCAGCAGATCGAGCTGGGGAATCAGCGATTCGCCGCCTTCGCCCGAGAATCGCTTCTGCCCGACGTAGCGCGTGTGCATGTACTTCTCGAGCGTCTCTGCCGCGGTCAGGCGCTCGAGTATGTGCTTGCGATACTCGGGCTCGTAAGACGGCGTCGACCGGCACGACTCCAGGCGCTCCTGCACCCAGCGCTTCTGCACCATGTCGGTCATGTACATGTACTCGACGCCGATCGAGCCGCAGTACGTGTCCTTGAGAAAAGCGAGGATGTCGCGGAGTGTCGCCTCGCGCTTCCACACCAGCGTCCCGGTGTTGAACACCGTCTCCATATCGGCTTCGGCGAGGCCGTAATTCGCGGGATCGAGCTCCGAGATGTAGGCCTTCTCCGTGCGGCCGAGCGGATCGACGTTCGCGTGGCGCGACCCCAGAATGCGGTGAGCGGCGATGAGCTGGAGCACCCCGAACTGCTTCTCGCCCAGCTGGGGCTGCGCCGGCCGCGCAGCCGGCGCCGCAGCGCGCCGCGACTTCGCGAGATCGATGAAACGCTCGCGAACTTCCTCGTGGGAAACGTCGGGCGGGCCGTCGTCGAGCCGCTGTAGCTCGTCGAAATAGCTGCGCCAGCGCGCTTCCACCGACTGCGGATCCTTGAGGTACGCCTCGTACAGCGCCTCGATGAACGGCGCGTTCGAGCCGAACAGATGCGAGTTGCCGAGAAATTCTTTCATCATGACGGGCCGCCTATGGCCTTACTTTCGGTTTTTCATCGGCACGAAATCGCGCGGCGTGGGGCCGGTGAAAAGCTGGCGAGGACGCCCTATCTTCTGCTCTACGTCTCCGATCAGCTCGTTCCATTGCGCGATCCATCCGACGGTGCGCGCGAGCGCGAAAATCGCCGTGAACATCGAGACCGGGATGCCCAACGCCTTGTAGACGATGCCCGAGTAGAAGTCGACGTTCGGGTAGAGCTTGCGCTTGATGAAGTACTCGTCTTCCAGCGCGACCTTTTCGAGCGCGAGGGCGAGCTTGAAAAGCTTGTTGTCCTTGAGATCCAGCTCTTCCAGGACCTCGTGGCACGTGGTCTGGATCAGCTTCGCGCGCGGGTCGTAGTTCTTGTAGACGCGGTGGCCGAAGCCGAAGAGCATCGCGTGGTCTTCCTTCTCCTTCACGCGCTTGATGAACGCGGGAATGCCCTTGACGTCACCGATCTCGGCGAGCATTTTGAGCACCGCTTCGTTCGCGCCGCCGTGGGCGGGGCCCCACAGGCTCGCCACGCCGGCTGCGATGCAGGCGAACGGATTCGCGCCGGTCGATCCGGCCAGCCGCACGGTCGAAGTCGATGCGTTCTGCTCGTGGTCCGCGTGCAGGATGAGGATGCGCTCCATCGCGCGCGTCAGCACGAGGTTCGGCTTCCACTCCTCGCACGGCGTGCCGAAAGTCATGTAGAGGAAGTTCTCGACGTACGAGAGCTTGTTCTGCGGGTACATGAAAGGCTGACCCATGTTGTACTTGTAAGTCATCGCCGTGATGGTGGGCAGCTTTGCGATCAGCCTGAATGCCGAAATGTCGCGGCTGCGGGCGTCATGGATGTCGATCGAGTCGTGGTAGAACGCCGAGAGCGCACCGATGACTCCGCACAGCACCGCCATCGGGTGCGCATCGCGCCGGAAACCCGAATAGAAGCGCGAGAGCTGCTCGTGCACCATGGTGTGATGGATCACGATATCGTTGAACTTGTCGAGCTCGGCCTTGTTCGGCAGCTCTCCGTTCATGATGAGGTACGCGACTTCGAGAAAGCTGCAGGTCTCGGCCAGCTGCTCGATCGGATAGCCGCGATAGAGCAGTATGCCTTCGTCGCCGTCGATGAAAGTGATGCCGGAGCGGCAGCTTGCCGTCGACATGAAGCCCGGGTCGTACGTGAACTTGCCGGTCTTGCCGTACAGCGACCGCACGTCGATGACGTCCGGACCCTGGGAGCCTCCCAGCACGGGGAAATCCACCGACGGCGAGCCGTCGCTGAAGGACAGGGTTGCGAGCTTTTCTGCCATAAGGTTCTCCAGTTTCTACAATTTTCGTGCAAACGCTATCAAGCGATTGCACCACGAATCTCCCCGTCCCTCATCCCTGACCCTTTTCCCGAAGGGAGAAGGGGAACGCTTGCCTCCTCTCTCCCTGTGGGAGAGAGGTCGGGAGTGAGGGAAAGAGGGCCGGGGGTGAGGGCATCGACCGAGCCGCAGGGCCGGTGCCCATGAGCGCGAGCACTTCGCGCTCCCGATCGTCGCGGGCCTGGTCCCGCCCCATGACGAGATCCAGCAATTCGGGGTCCGTCCGCTCGAGCAGGCCCTGGAAAGCCGCCAGCCGCGACGCGTCGAGCCCGTCGAGGTGGCGCTCGACGAACGCGTTCAGAACGAGGTCGAGCTCGAGCATGCCGCGGCGGCAGTGCCAGCGGATGCGATCGCGCATGCGCCCGTCGATGCGCGCCCCGCCGCTCATAGCGCGCGCTTCACCATCATGTCGCGGATCTTGTTGATCGCGAGCGTCGGGTTGAGCCCTTTCGGACACACGTCGGCGCAATTCATGATCGAGTGGCAACGGAAGAGGCGATACGGGTCCTCGAGGTTGTCGAGCCGGTCGTTGGTCTCCAGATCGCGCGTGTCCGCCAGGAAGCGGTAGGCCCACAAGAGCCCCGCCGGCCCGACGAACTTGTCCGGGTTCCACCAGAACGACGGGCACGCGGTCGAGCAGCACGCGCACAGGATGCATTCGTAAATGCCGTTCAGCTCGTCGCGGTCTTCCGGCGATTGCAGCCGCTCGCGCTCGGGCGGCGGCGTGTCGTTCTGCACGTAGGGCTTGATCGAATGATACTGCTTGAAGAACTGCGACATGTCGACGATCAGGTCGCGGATCACCGGCAGGCCCGGAAGCGGCCGGATCGTCACCGGCTCCTTCACTTCGGTGATCTTGGTGATGCAGGCGAGCTTGTTCTTGCCGTTGATGTTCATCGCGTCCGACCCGCACACGCCTTCACGGCACGACCGGCGGAAGGAGAACGTGTCGTCGTGCTCCTTGATCCTCATCAGGGCGTCCAGAAGCATGCGGTCGGTGGACTCGAGCGGGATGTCGTAATCCTGCATCCGCGGCTTCTTGTCCACGTCCGGGTTGTAGCGGTAAATCGAGAAACGCATCATGACCCCACAAAGCGTGACCGGTGACGAGTGACTGGTGACTCGTGCGCGCAGCGTGTTACGTCGAGCTCAAGCTCGCCAGAAGGTCTCATCGAGTCAC
>CAZULX010000290.1:0-3179 GCA_964621335.1 uncultured Streptomycetaceae bacterium | reverse complement strand
TCGAGCTTGGAAACGCCGTCGACCAGCTCGGCCACCGGTTTGCCGAAGTTCTTCGAGATTTCGGTTTTGGTGACCGCGGTGTCCTCGGTCACGTCATGGAGCAGCGCCGCGGTGAGTGCCTGCGGGTCCATGTGCCATTGCGCGAGGATGTCGGCGACGGCGAGCGGATGGGAGATGTAAGGCTCGCCCGACTTGCGGAACTGCCCTTCGTGGGCTGCCTTGCTGAAGTGGTAAGCCGATTCGAGCTGTGTAATGTCCTCCGGCTTCAGATAGCCGGCCCATTCCCTGAACAGCACAGCGGCTTCGGGCATAAGTTGGGCTCAGGCGTGTCCTGAGCGTAGGCGCGGCCGAAAGTCGAAAGGCCCTCCGCCGCGGCTTCGCGCGTTAAGTCGGGGCCTTGTTGAGTATCTCTGTTCCGTACTTGCCGGCGGCGAGCTCGCGGAGCGCAATGACGGTCGCCTTGTCGCGGTTGGTTTCCATCATCGGCTGGGCGCCGTTGGCGATCTGACGCGCGCGATAAGTCGCGGCGAGCGACATTTCGAAGCGGTTGGGGATCTGCTTCAGGCAGTCGTCCACGGTAATGCGTGCCATTCAGTCGTCCTTATTCTGGGTCGAAGCCCAAGACCCGGTTGATGAGCTCGGTGTGGCGGGCAAGCTGGCGGGGGAGCCTGAGCCGTTCGGCCCGGATGATGCTGATCAGCTCCTGCGCGGCCCGGTTAAACTCTTCATTAATAATAACATAATCGAACTCCCCAACGTGGGAAATCTCCCCGCGGGCGGCGGCGATGCGTCTCGAGATCACGTCCGCGCTGTCCTGCGCGCGACCGCGCAGCCGTTTCTCCAGCGCTTCGATCGACGGCGGCAGGATGAAGATCGCCACCGCGTCGGGCTTGAGCGCGCGGATCTGCGCGGCGCCCTGCCAGTCGATTTCGAGGAGGACGTCGTATCCGGCTGCGCAATCGGTTTCGACCGTGACTCGCGAGGTGCCGTAGAGATTGCCGTGGACGTGCGCGGTTTCGAGGAACTCGCCGGCTGCGCGCATGCGCTGGAACTCGTCCTCGGTGACGAACCGGTAGTCGACGCCGTTCTCTTCCCCCGACCGCGGTTTGCGCGTCGTGTACGACACCGACTTCCTCACCAGCGGATCGGCGGCGACCAGCCCGCTCACCAGAGTCGTCTTGCCCGCCCCGGACGGGGCGCTGACGATAAAAAGGCAGCCGCTCATTCGATGTTCTGTATCTGCTCCCGCATCTGCTCGATCAGGAGCTTTAATTCCATTGAGACCTGCGTGACCGTGATGTCGGCCGCCTTGGACCCGAGCGTGTTGGCTTCGCGGTTCAACTCCTGCATCAGAAAATCGAGCCTTTTGCCCACCGCGCCGCCTTTGTCGAGTATGCGCCTCAACTCGCTCATATGCGTCGTGAGGCGCGTCAGCTCCTCGTCGACGTCGATCTTGTTTGCGAAGAGCGCGACTTCCTGCCGTATCCGGTCTTCATCGGCATTGGCGAGCGCTTCCTTGAGTCGGAGGGCGAGCTTCTCCTGGAAGCCTGCGATCACCTGCGGCATGCGCGGGGCGACTTCGGCGACCCGCGCTTCGACCGCCGCGGCGCGTTCGAGCAGCATGGTTTTCAGCTTCTCGCCTTCACGTCCGCGCGTCACGGTGAAATCCTCGAGCACCGCTTCGAGCAGCTCGCGACAGACGATGCGCAGCGCCTCCACGTCGAGCGTGTCCGAGCCCAGCATGCCTGGCCAGCGCAGCACGTCGGAAGCCGTGAGGCCCTGGGCGCCCGGCAGCGCTGAGCGCACGCGCGCCTCCAGCGCGACGAGCTGTTCCATCAGGGCTTCGTCGAGCTGGACGCCTTTGCGTCCCGGCGTCGGCGTGTAAGAAATGCGGCATTCGATCTTGCCGCGGTTCAGCTTCGCCGCGAGCGTCTCGCGCAACGCGGGCTCGATCACGCGCAGCTCGTCCGGAAGCCGGAACTGGATGTCCAGGTAGCGGTGGTTCACCGAGCGCAGCTCGAGATTGAGCACCGCGCTTTCGAGCTCGCGCGCGGCCACGGCATATCCGGTCATGCTGTAAATCATGTGATGGGCGAACGAGTGGAGAGGTGTATGGTCGAAGAGCCGGCGCCGATTTACGCGCCGGCGCGCAGGATTTAACATCCCGCCTTCCGAGTAGTCCCCCGCAAGATAGCATATCCAGGGAGTCACATGCGACCCAGCCAACGCACGCCGGAAGAGTTGCGCCCCGTGCGCATCACCCGCGGTTACACCCGGCACGCGGAAGGCTCGGTGCTCGTCGAGTTCGGCGACACCCAGGTGCTGTGCACCGCGAGCGTGATCGAAAGGCAACCGCCGCACCTGAAGGGCACGGCGCGAGGCTGGGTCACCGCCGAATACGGCATGCTGCCGCGCTCGACGAACACGCGCATGGACCGCGAGGCGGCGCGCGGCAAGCAGTCCGGCCGCACGCAGGAGATCCAGCGTCTGATCGGGCGCGCGCTGCGCGCGGTCGTCGATCTCGGAGAGCTCGGCGAGCGCACGATCCAGCTCGACTGCGACGTGATACAGGCCGACGGCGGTACGCGCACGGCGAGCATCACCGGCGCTTTCGTGGCGCTTCACGACGCGATCGACGGTCTCGTCAGGAGAAAAGCGATTGCACGCTCGCCGGCGCGCGATTTCGTCGCCGCCGTTTCGGTGGGGGTGTATCAGGGCGTGCCGGTGCTCGATCTCGATTACGCCGAGGATTCGGCGTGCGGCACCGACATGAACGTCGTGATGACCGGCAGCGGCGGGATCGTGGAGGTGCAGGGCACCGCCGAAGGCGAGGCTTTTACGCGCGCGCAGATGGACGCGATGATGGATCTCGCCGACAAAGGCATACGCGAGCTGGTGGCCGCGCAGAAAGCCGCGCTGGGGCAAGATTGATTGCATGAAGAAGCTCGTCGTCGCGAGCGGCAACCCCGGCAAGCTGCGCGAATTCCGGCAGATTCTCGAGCCGCTCGGATTCGAGATCGTTCCGCAATCGCAGCTTCGCATTCCCGAGGCCGATGAACCCCATGAGACTTTCGTCGAGAACGCGCTCGCGAAGGCGCGCCACGCGAGCCGCCTCGCGGGCATGCCTGCATTCGCCGACGATTCGGGGATTTGTGTCGCCGCGCTCGGCGGCGAGCCCG
>CAZULX010000289.1:0-4571 GCA_964621335.1 uncultured Streptomycetaceae bacterium | reverse complement strand
GCGGTTTTCTACCCGCGCGCGGTGGCGCCGGAGACCGGCGGCAACCTCGAGTGGCGCGTGTCCAAGGGGCTCGGCACGGTGTATACGACCACCGCGGTCCATTACAAAGGCGAGGCGCCGCTCAACGTCGCGCTGATCGACATGGACGAAGGTTTCCGTCTCATGAGCCGGGTCGAGGACATTGCCGCGATGGACGTGAAAATCGGCATGCGGGTTACGTTCCGCGCGCATCCCGGCGACGAGAAGCAGGCGCCCTACCCCGTCTTCACTCCCGCGGAGTCATCGAAATGAGCGGGCTCACGAAAGGTAGTGTGGCCGTCGTCGGTGCCGCCGAATCCGATCTCGGGCTCGTCGCCCCCAACACCAGCCCCGTCGACCTGATGGCGCAAGGCACGATGCGCGCGCTCGACGACGCGGGCCTGAAGCTCTCGGACGTCGACGCCGTGTTCGCCGCTGCGACCCAGTCGCGCTTCGCGCCCATGGCGCTCTCCGAATACCTGCGCATCAAGCCGCGCTATTTCGACGGCACGATCATCGGCGGCTCGTCCTTCATGACGCACGTCGCGCACGCGCAGGCCGCGATCGAGCACGGGCTGTGCGAAGTCGCGGTGATCGCATACGGCAGCACGCAGCGCTCGGTGTCGCGCGCCGCGGCTTCGCCCCGCGAGTACAACTACTACGAATCGCCTTATCGGCCGATCCTGCCGATCAGCGCCTATGCGATGTCCGCGGCGCGGCACATGCACGAGTTCGGCACGACGCGCGAGAACCTCGCCGAAGTCGCCGTCGCGGCGCGAAAATGGGCGCTCAAGAACCCCAAGGCCTGGGAGAAAGAGCCGCTCACGGTCGAGGACGTCCTCAACGCGCGCATGGTGTCGTATCCGTTCACGGTACGAGACTGCTGCCTCGTGGTGGACGGCGGCGGTGCGATCGTCCTCACTTCCGCCGCGCGCGCCAAGTCGCTCAGGAAAAAGCCCGTTTACGTGCTCGGCGTCGGCGAGGCGCTCAGCCATTCGACCATCTCCAGCATGCCCGATCTCACCGTCACGGCGGCTTCGGAATCGGGTCCGAAAGCGTTCGGCATGGCGAAGCTCGAGCCGTCGGACGTGGACATGCTGTCGCTCTACGACGCTTTCACCATCACGCCCATCCTGTTCCTGGAAGACCTCGGCTTCTGCCCGAAAGGCGAAGGCGGCCGCTTCGTGTCCGGCGACGCGATAGCGCCGGGCGGCACGCTCCCGGTCAACACCAGCGGCGGCGGGTTGTCCTACTGCCATCCCGGCATGTACGGCCTCCTCGTGATGATCGAAGCGATACGCCAGGTCCGCGGCGAGTGCGGGGAGCGCCAGGTGCCGAATTGCGAGGTCGCCTTAGCCCACGGCAACGGCGGCGTCCTGTCGAGCCAGTGCACGGTCATCTTCGGTTCTGCATCGACTCTGTAGACCGTGGGTTTGCGCGCCTACGCGGTCGGATCCCCGCAAGCGGGGCCCCTCCTCCTCGCTACGGCGCGCTACGGCAACGGCGGCGTCCTGTCGAGCCAGTGCACGGTCATCTTCGGTTCTGCATCGACCCTGTAACCCGACCGAAAGGGGTTTCGCCCGGCCGCCGGTTCGCGTTATAAAGCAGGCAGTAGCGGTAAGGCCCGGCGCGCTCGTGCGACCAAAACGCATCCGCGAGGAATTCAATACCGGCGCGGCGGTCTCAGGCCTACAGGAGGCGTGCATGAATCGACGCAAATGGTTACAGGGCTCGTTCGCAGTTGCGGCGGTCGGTGCGGCGGGTGCGTACGTGTGGAGCTCGATGCGGCAATCCGATCTGGTGGAAAAAGCCAGCGCGGCCGCCCCGGCAGCGTCCAAAGGCGTCGCGGCACTGCAGGAGAACTGGCGCATGCTGCTTGCCGAAGGGGTCCAGGCGCCGGCGCCCACCGACAAGCTGCGCCTCACCGATGAGCAGTGGCGCAAGCGCCTCGACAAAGTGCAATACCACGTGCTCCGCGAGGAAGGCACGGAGCGCGCGGGAACGAGCCCGCTGGACCACGAGAAGCGCGCCGGTGTCTTCGCCTGCGCCGGATGTGACCTGCCGCTATTCACCTCCGGGATGAAATACGACAGCGGCACCGGCTGGCCGAGCTTCTTCACGACCATACCCGGTGTCTTCGAGACCAAGAAAGATTTCCACCTCGTATATCCGCGCACCGAGTATCACTGCACCCGGTGCGGCGGACACCACGGCCACCTTTTCGACGACGGGCCCGCGCCCACGGGCCTGCGTTACTGCAACAACGGCGTCGCGCTCAGGTTCATACCGAAAAGCGCCAAAGCCTGAGCGCGGCCCGGGTTTTGCTCCCCCCCGCCAAGTCCGAATCCGGCGCATCAGCGCCTGGAATCTCCCTTCTCCCCCCGGGAGAAGGGCCGGGGATGAGGGAGCACCGTCGATAAAGGGGGAGAACTGCCATGCACGCCGTCTCACGCTCGTCGTCTGCGCCCGATCCCGCGGCGCGCTACCTGGAAGTTCGCAGCCGCACCGAGGCGCTCTGCGCCCCGCTCGAGACCGACGACTACCAGGTGCAGAGTGTGATCGATGCGAGCCCGCCCAAATGGCACCTCGCGCACGTGACGTGGTTTTTCGAGACTTTCCTCCTGAAGCCTTTCCTGCCCGGCTACGAGCCGCTCGATGCGCGCTACGAGCGCCTGTTCAACTCGTACTACAACACCGTGGGCCCTTTCCACCCGCGCGCGCAAAGACACACGCTTTCGCGGCCCACGGTGGGCGAGGTTTACGCCTATCGCGCCCATGTCGACGGTCACATGGCGCGCCTGGTCGAGCATTGCGCTCCCGCGCACCGTGCGAGCGTCGCCCGGCGCCTCACCCTGGGACTCAACCACGAGCAGCAGCATCAGGAGCTCCTGCTGATGGACGTGAAGCGCAATTTCTACGCGAACCCGCTCTATCCCGCGTACGCCGAAGCGCCTCCCGAGGAACCCGCGGCGGTGCCTGCCGCTCGCTGGCTCGATTTTCCCGGCGGCATCCGCGAGATCGGCCACGCCGGAGGCGCTTTCTGCTTCGACAACGAGCAGCCGCGCCACAAGGTGTTCCTCCGCGAGTACCGGCTCGCGTCCCGTCCGGTGACGAACGGCGAATACCTCGAGTTCGTCGAAGGCGGCGGCTACGCACGCCCGGAAATCTGGCTCTCCGACGGCTGGAGCGCGATCCACGAGCGCGCGTGGAAAGCGCCGCTCTACTGGACACAGATCGACGGCGAGTGGCACGAGATGACCCTTACGGGTATGCGGCGCGTCGACCCCGCCGCGCCGGTGTGTCACCTGAGCTATTACGAAGCCGATGCTTACGCGCGCTGGCGCGGCGCACGGCTGCCCACCGAAGCCGAGTGGGAAGCGGCTGCGAGCGGGGAAACGCTCGAAGGCAACTTCGTCGAGTCGGGGCTGTATCACCCCCGCGCGGCGAAGGCTCCTGCTGAGGGGCAGTGGTTCGGAGACGTCTGGGAATGGACTTCTTCCGCCTACGCACCCTACCCCGGCTATCGGCCGCTCGAAGGCGCGCTCGGCGAGTACAACGGCAAGTTCATGGCCAACCAGTACGTGCTGCGCGGCGGCTGCTGCGCAACGCCGCTTTCGCACGTGCGCGAGACCTACCGCAACTTTTTCTACCCGCACGACCGCTGGCCTTTCACGGGCGTTCGGCTCGCTGCCGACGCTTGAGCGAGGTCGGGCTGGGTTGCAGCGTGCGCGTCCGCCGGTATACTCGTGCCTTATGGTAGAGCTCACGTTCCGCCTGGCGACGCCCGCAGACGCTTACGAGATGGCGGTCATGTCGCGCTACCTCGTGGAAGTCGGCCTGCGCGGCTGGTCGTGGCCGCCGGAGCGCGTCGCCAAGGCGATACGCGCACGCTCGACGCTGGTGGTGGCCGCTGAAATACGCTCCCATCTCGTCGGCTTCGCCATCATGGAGTTCGGCGAAACCCAGGCCCACCTGAGCCTGCTCGCAGTGAAGCCGTCGCATCACCGGTGCGGCATCGGCCGGGCCCTGATGCACTGGCTGGAAGAAACGGCGCTGACGGCGGGAATCACGGCGGTCACGCTGGAACTGCGCGCGAACAACTATGGCGCGCGCGCCTTCTACCGGCTGCTCGGTTTCGAGGAAGGCGCCTACATCCCCGGCTACTATCGCGGCGTCGAAACGGCGCTGCGCATGTCGCGCGACATCCGCCTCGCTCCGCTTGGGGGGCGAACTTACGATACAGAGGGAAACCAAGGTTTCCCTCCCTCCGGGAGGAGGCGGTAAACGAACAGGGGGAACCCGAGAGTTCCCCCCGTATGCCCCCTTCCTTCGGCTGACCTGCCGGTGGATGCCGAAGATCGTAGGGTGCGTCGGTGACGCACCGAACCGCGCGGTGCATCATCGATGCAGCCTAGGGCTGCTTAAACCGAAGGATGGGAGGTTACGGAGGGAAACCTTCGGTTTCCCTCTGTTCGTAATAGATAAGCTTCAGCAGGCTTCCTTCGGAAGCCTATTGAAGCATGAACGTCTCGTACTCGAGATGCGACAGTCGC
>CAZULX010000288.1:0-3307 GCA_964621335.1 uncultured Streptomycetaceae bacterium | reverse complement strand
GCGTTGTTTGGGATAGGTGAGGACGTAGCCGCGGAGCTGCGGCAGCGATCCTCGAGCGATTCCCCGAAGCGGTCCCGCCGGCCCCGCCACGTGCGGCGCAAAGGTTTTTTCGATCAATAGATCGCGCGAGATCAACAGCGTTTCGGTGGTGAAAATCTGCGGGATCGTCTGCGGATCGAGGGTGACATAGCTGCGTCCTTTGCCCACGCGCGCGATCTCCGCCATCAATTTCGCGTCGGAGTCGTCGCCCACCGAAACCGTCGACACGGTTATGCCGGCGTGCGCCAACTCCTGGACCAGGGGTTGAAAGTCCGCTTTGTCGGTGAGACCGTCGGAGAGCACGATGACATGCTTGATCGCCGCCTCCTTGCCGATCATCGCCCGCCGCGCTTCGAGCATTGCCTTGTACAGATCCGTGCCGCCGTCGGAGCGCAGCGCCGCGAGCTTGTCGTTGACCCATTCGCCTTTGCCGACGGGGCGAAAAGGCAGCGCCCAGTCCCACGTCGCGTCGAAAGCAAGGATGCCGATCTGATCGGTGGGATTCATGATGTCCGCCGCCGCCAGCGCCGCCGCTTTCGCGAGGTCGAGCTTCGTGCCGCCCTCCGGACCGATGCCCATGCTGCCCGATTTGTCGAGCACGAAAAGGAGCGCCACGTGGGGCAGATCGAGGCGCGCCGGCGGGCGCATTTCCACCGGCAGGATGCGTTCCAGCGGCGTCCGGAAATAACCTCCGGCGCCGTAACTCTGAGAGCCGCCGACCACCAGGAGACCGCCGCCCAGGTCGCGCACGTAGGTCTCGATGTTCTCCATCTTGGCGTGGGTCAGGTGGAAGGCGGGGACATTGTCGAGAATGACGAGGTCGTAAGACGACAGCTCGGGAAGCGCCAGGGCGGTCGCCTCCGGCGCGGACTCCGTCACGGCGAAACCCTGCACGCGCAGTACGCGGGCGAGAAAACGCTGACTGTCCGCTTCGGACGAGAGCAACAGAACTCTCGGCGGTCCCTTTACCTCGACCACGCCTTGCAACAGATTGTTCTCCGCCAGAGTGTCGTCTTTCGCCTCGACGAGCAGCTCGTAACTGTGACTTCCGCGCTCGGTCAGAGCGTCGCGGAAACCGAATTCGTTGACTCCGGCCTTGAGTTGCAGCTCGCGCTCGCCGGCGAGGATTCCGTTGCGCAACAGCTTGATATGGGCAGGCGCGTCGCGCAGGCTCTCGATCTTGCCGGCCACCTGGAAAGCCTCGGCGCTGTCCACCTGGCGGGGCACGACGAGATCGCTCAGAAAAACTTCGTTGCGCCCGCGGGAAAGACTCACCGGCAGAGTCCAGACCTGCGTCCCCTGCGAGCGCAGGAGCGGTATCAGCCGGGCGCTGTTGCCGCGATTTTCATTGCCGTCGGATAGCAGGAGGAGCTTACCCTGGCGGCCTTCGCCGATCTGGGCGAGGCCCGCCTGGAGCGCCGCCTCGACATCGGTCGATTCGCTGTCGACGCGCGCGGCAGAATCCGCCGCGGGAAAGTCGCGTCGCGGGGGGAATTCCCACTCCGGCGCGCGGGCGAACGTGAGCAGCCCGGTGCGCGTGTCGGCATCGGGCAGACGAGCCGCCGCTTCCAGAAGCTCGCGCGCTTTTTCCCGTCCCTCCTGTCCCACGCTGCGCGATACGTCGACGCTCACTATGACGTCGAGGGCTGCAGCGGCCGGGAAGATTTTCGGATTCACGCAGGCGAGAGCGAGGGCGGCAAGCGCGCCGGCGCGAATTGCCAGCGGCGAGAGCGAAAGCCCCATCCGCCACGCCAGGATCAATTCGACGGCGAGCACCAGGAGCACGAGGCCGAGCAGGAAAGGCCACAGGGAGAAACCCGCTTGCGTAACGCCGGCGTCGCCTTCCGCCGGCGGCGCAGCCGCTGCCGCCGCGCCTGTCCGGGCCGCTATATTGGATTCCTCTTCATCGAAGAGATTGACCGCGAAGCGCCCTTCCCGGCTGGCGCTTTTGTAGGTGTAAATCCCCGCTTCCAGGGTATCGCCGAACATCACCGGATTTCCGGTGACTGCCAGTCGCTCTGTGCGTCCCGACGGCGCGGTGATCTCGAGCTCCCGGTCACCCGGCGCAACGAAGATCGGGCGCGGGGCGCCGGCGCGCACGGCGTCGGCGGGAAACTCGCGGCGCTCGGGGTGAAACCACTCGAAGACGTTGTGGAAAAGGACAGGAAAAGCCACGCGGAAAGGCAGGTCTGAAGCCATCAGATCGAAGCCGATGTAGAGTGCCCGCAGTCTGGGGCGCTCGAAGGCAACCAGCAGCGGGCTCTCCGCCGCCCGCGCCAATACGATACTGTCGCCCTCGGCCGCCACGCGCAAAGACGCCTGCACATGCAAGTCGCCCAGGCTCAGGCCCGCGGTAACCGGGTGCTTCGCCAGCGGCGCGCTGATACGCGGCGTTCGCACTTCGCCCTGGAGCTTCAGGGGGAGGTTAGGCGCCACCGTGTTGATGAGTATCACATTGCCTTCGGTAAGCTCGGGAGGCGCGACGCGGTCGAAAATAACCGCGTCGTAAACGTTTCCCCGGTCGCTCTCGCGGCGCGCCGCATCGGGCCCCCAGCCCGTCATGGCGGTGAGTTGCACGTTGGGGAAAAATCTCAGCAGGTTGCTCAAGGCCGGGTTGCCGGGACCGACGTAGAGCAGCCGCAGCGGCGCCACGGCGCTCACCGTGAGCGTGGCGCGATTGTCCGTGGCGAAATCATCGTCGATCGCAAGCTGCGCGGTGAGTGTGCCGACGGGGTCGCCGTCATAGGGATAGACGAGGACGCGCCGGCCACCGGCCTCGATCATGATGTCTTCGCGCGCCAGAACCTTGGGTCCCAGTGCCAGCGTGAGCGGTGCGCGCACGGCTGTAGTGCCGAAGTTGCGCAGCTGCGCCATCACTTCGTAGCGCTGCGAGCCGTCTGCATGACGCCTGAGATCCAGTCCGACGATGCCGAGGTTTTCCGCGCCGCCGGGGATCCTGATCAGGCGCAGATGGGCTGACTCGCGGCTGAATTCCTCTGCGCCGGTAAAGGCGCCGTCGCTGATGACGACGACGCGGTCACGACTGCCCTTTTTCAGAAAGGCATGGGCAAAGAGAACCGCGTTCTTTACGTCCCCGGCAGTGTCAGTGGGCAGGAGCTTGCGTCCGGCTTCCGCAAGCCGCCTCTTATCCGCGGTGAAGGGCACGATGAGACGGGTTTCGGAACCGACCCCGATGAGCATCATCCTCCGGTCGGGGTGCAAGCCGTCGACCAGGGAGAGAAATTCCCGGCGCGCGGCGTCGAAGCGC
>CAZULX010000287.1:0-3604 GCA_964621335.1 uncultured Streptomycetaceae bacterium | reverse complement strand
GCCGGGTCGGTTCGGGCAGCGTGGCGTGGGCCTTCGTCATGCTCGAAAACAGCGTATCGCCCAGCGGCTTGCCGTCCTTCATCGGCACTTCGCGCGCATAGAGCAGCGATCCGAGACTCGGCTTCTCGGCGTAGCAGAGGTCCGAATGCCAGAAGTAGCCCGCGTCCTGGCTGCCGATCGGTTTCCCGTTCTCGATCACGTTGGAGACGACGAAGATCTCCGGATAACCGGGCCTGCAGCGGTCCTGCCGCACGTGGTGCTCGAGCGCGCCGAAACGCCGGCTGAACGCGATGTGCTGCTCGGGCGTGAGCTTCTGGTTGCGAAAGTAGATGACTTCGTGCGCGTGCAGCGCTTTCCTGATTTCCTCGAAGCTGCCCTCGTCCAGCTCACTGGAAAGATCGACTCCGCTGATTTCAGCGCCCAGCGCTGCGCCTGACGGCTTTACCGACACCATTTAACGATCTCCGGGGATTTTGTAGCGACACGACGAACCAGACGATTATAGGGCGCTCGCGCAGGTCCGGCCAAGTGCCTGACCAGGGCGAGGGCGCGCTGAAGGCCGGGCATGATAAAAGACGGTGGTCTCGGGCCGACAGAATGCGGGGCGGCTCGCAGCCTGCGAGGTCGGGAGGAGCACGAGTTGGAAGACATACAGGAGAAGAACGAGTTCGACGTGCTGGTGATAGGCGGCGGGCTCGCCGCCATGCGCGCCGCGCTCGCTTCCGTCGCGGCCGGCGCGCGCACCGGTCTCATGTTGAAAGGGGTGCTGGGCAAAAGCGGAAGCTCTGCGATCGCCGGCGGCGGGCTCGCCGCGGTGATGGATGTCTCCGACGTGCCGGAAGACAGCATCCAGAAGCATTTCGAAGACACGCTCGCATCCGGCGATTACGTGAACGACCCCGAGCTCGTGAGGACGCTCGTCACCCACGCCGGCGAATCTATACGCGAGCTCGCGCGGATCGGCGCGAAATTCGTCAGTAAGGAGGACGGCGAGATCGATGTCTTTCTCGCGCCCGCGCACAGCTTTCGCAGGTCCGTGCGGGTCGAGGGCGGCGGCACCGCGCAGATGATCGGCCCGCTGACCGAGCACGTGCGGCGGCAGCCGATCGAAATCATGGAGCGCGCGACGGCCCTCGAGATCCTCCGCGACGGCGAGCGTGCGGCAGGCGTGCTCGCGGTGTGCGGCGGGATGCGCGTGCTGTTTCGCGCCAAGGCGATCGTGCTCGCGTCGGGCGGCGCCGGACGCATCTATCCGCTCACCAGCAACATGGCGGAATCGACCGGCGACGGATACGCGATGGCTTTGCGCAGCGGCCTCGCCCTGACGGGCATGGAATTCGTGCAGTTCACGCCGACGGCGCTGGCTTTCCCGAAGGCGCTCGAAGGCACCAGCACCGGCGGGGTGCTGCTGGGGCTGGAAGGCACGCGGATGTGGAATTCGAAGAACGAGCGCTTCATGGAGAGGTTCGACCCGGTGCGCAAGGAAGCCTCGACGCGCGCCGTGCTCTCGCGTGCGATTCAGGCGCAGGTGGTCGAAGGCCACGGCTCGCCCCACGGCGGCGTCTACCTCGATTTGACGGGCAACGATCCGCAGACGCTGGAGCGCCTCGCGGCGCCTTTCATGAAGCAGCTCGCCCCGCACGGCATCGACATCCGCCGCCAGCCGATCGAGATCGCGCCGGCGGTGCACTACTTCATGGGCGGGGTGGAGATCGATGCGCGCACCGCCACTGCGATGAGCGGGCTCTATGCGGCGGGCGAAGTCGCGGGCGGCGTGCAGGGTTCGAACCGGCTTTCCAGCAATTCGCTCAGCGATGTGAACGTCTTCGGCAGGATCGCCGGGGCGCAGGCGGCAGCGCATGCCCGGTCGCATGCGGCGCTGCCCGAATGGGCCGGCCTCCAGGCCGCCGCGCGGCGCGCGCTCGAGCGCACCTGGAACCCGGAGGCGCACGGCGCGGCGCCCGCGCTCGATGCGCTGCACGCGAAGTTAAAGCGCGTCACCTTCGCGCATGCCGGCCTCGTGCGCGATGCGGATTCGATGAAGGCGGGCATCGCCGCGATCGAAGCGCTGCGCGGCGAGCTCGCCGCGCTGGCGCCGGCCGGCGGCGAGGACCTCAGGCAGTACTACGAGGTGGGAAACATGCTCGACGTCGCCGAAGCCGTGACGCGCGCGGCGCTCCATCGCCAGGAAAGCCGCGGCGCGCATTTTCGTGTCGACCATCCCGGAAAGGACGACGCGCACTGGCTGGTGGCGACTCGCGTTTCGGGCACGCCGGGCGCGTTGCGGGTGACCGAACGGGACTTGAGCGCGAACCGCGCACTCGCGAAGGCGGGGTGAGGCGATCGAACCTGATCCGTCGAGGTCGAGGCACTCCGCAGTAAGACTCCCGTCAGTTCGGCGCAATGCCCGCCGTGTCGAGCGACATATCGGTCATTGCGGGCGCAACCCGGCGCCGCGCACGATGTCTCCGTAGCGCTTGATGTCCACGCGGAGCAGTTCCCCGAGCTGCTCGGCCGTGCCCGGCCAGGTCTCGACGCTCATGGCTTTGAGGCGATCGCGCAGGTCCGGCGCTTCCAGGGCCTTCACTAGGTCACGGTTCAGGCGCGACACGATCTCGGCCGGCGTTCCCGCGGGGGCGAACATGCCGTACCACAGCGGCATCGTGAAACCGGGAACCCCGCCCTCTATTCCGGTGGGGACGTCGGGAAGCGCGGCGATGCGCTGCTCGGTGAGCACCGCCAGGGGCCGCACCTTTCCGCCGCGTATGTGCGCCAGCGCCGTCGAGACCGGCATCACGACCTCGTCCACCTCGCCGCTCGCCATCGCCACCATCGCCTGGGTGACACCCTTGTAGGGGACGTGCACGAGGTTGATCTTCGCAAGGTGCTTGAGAAGCTCGTTGGCGAGATGGTTGGTCGTGCCGGCGCCGCCCGAGCCGAAATTGAGCTTGCCGGGCTGCGCGCGCGCGAGCTCGATGAACTGCCGCAAGGTCTTTGCAGGCACCGAGGGGTGCACGAGGAGGATGTTCGGGATCGAAGTGAGCCGTGCGACCGGCGCGAGATCCCTGAGCGCGTCGTAGCCGAGCTTCGCGTAAAGCGAAGGGCTGACGGCGATGCTCGCCGTGGCGATCACGATCGTGTAGCCGTCGGGTGGGGACTTGGCCGCGAATCCGATGCCGAGGTTACCCCCGGCGCCGGGACGGTTGTCCGCGATCACCTGCTGGCTGAGCTGCTCGGAGAGCTTCTGTCCCAGCATGCGTCCGACGAGGTCGCTCGACGCGCCTGCGGGGAATGGCACGATCAGGCGCACCGGCTTGACCGGATAGGCCTGCTCTCCCGCGGATGCGGCAGCGTGCGCGAGCGTGGTGGTGAAAAGCAGCGCAGCGAAGACTGCGGCGGCGCGCACAGCGATGGAGCCCATGTTTCTCCCTCTCAAAAGACTTCGGTGCCCGTGAGGGTCGTCCTCATCAGGCGCCGGGTCAAGGCCCCGCGCGCCAAGCCTAAAGAAGTCCCCGCGGCTCAGACCGTCGCGTCTTCCCTTGCGCTTTGCGTAAACGTTTTCGCGGCCTCGAGGCTCGCCGCAGCGTCATGCGCGAGGTGCGTG
>CAZULX010000286.1:0-9651 GCA_964621335.1 uncultured Streptomycetaceae bacterium | reverse complement strand
GCTCCCATCCACCGCTCGACGTCTTCCAGACGCGAGCGAGAGCTCGTGAGCCCCACGTCCACCAGGAACGCGAGATCGATCTCACCGTTCACCGCGCGTTTCATCGGCGCGTTGGGATTCAACTCGCGCAACCTCGCTTCGAGCGCGCTCACCGCGGCTTCGTCGACGAGGTCGGACTTCGTGATGACGATGCGGTCGGCGAGCGCCGCCTGCTTCACCGGTTCCTGCATCGTGTCGAGCTGGCCGATGCCGTTCACCGCATCGACCAGCGTCACGACGCAGTCGAGCCGGTATTGACCCTGCAGCATCGTATCCGACATCAGCGTCTGCATCACCGGCGCCGGATCGGCAAGACCGGTCGTCTCCACCACCACGCGATCGAAATCGATGATCTCTCCGGTGCGGCGCTTGACGAAAAGATCGCGCAGCGTTTCCTGCAAATCGCCACGCAGCACGCAGCACAGGCAGCCGTTGTTGAGCAGCATCATCTGCTCCGACGAGACCTGCACCAGGTCGCCGTCGATGCTTTCCTCGCCGAACTCGTTCACGATGACCGCGACGCGGTTCATGTCGGGGCGCTTCAGAAGCTTGTTGATGAGCGTGGTTTTCCCGCTGCCGAGGAAGCCCGTGACGATGCTCACGGGAATGCGCCCGGCGAGAGGGTCGCGGGTCTGGACTGCGGGTTCGGTTTGTAGTGTCATGGTCTCAACCGGTGGGGTTTCATTTCCTGCGTCGTCTGGGAGCGGCGGCGGTTCCAGCCATGCTCTCGAGCACGGCACAAATCGCCGCGGTGTCGTCCTTGGCGTGCCCCTGCGCGTAGGCGCTCGCGTAGAACGCCTTGCTCGCTTCGAAAAGCGGCGTGGGGCAATGCAAACCGGAGGCGTACGCACCGATGATATCGATATCCTTCTGGTAGACGTCGATTTTCATCGTTGCCCGGGCATAGTCGCGTCCGATCATGAGCGGCCCGCGCACCTCGAACATGCGCGAAGTCCCCGCGCCGTCCTTGATCACTTTGTACAGCAAGTCGAGATCCAGCCCCGATCGGCGGCCGAGCACGATCGCCTCCGCCGTCGACAGGTTGTGGATCGTGACGAGGAGGTTCGCGATGAACTTCAACTTCGAGCCGTTTCCAAAGTCACCGCAATAGTGCGTGCTGCGCGCAAAGCCTTCGAATACCGCCCGGCACTTCTTCACCGCGGTTTCCGGCCCGCTCGCGTACACCGAGATGTCCTTGACCGCCGCTTGCGCGCCCGTGCCGCTGATCGGGCAGTCGAGCACCGTGATCCTGCGCGCGGCGCAGCGATCGCGCAGGTCGAGCTTCACTTCGAGCGGCAGCGTGCTGGTCTCGATGACGACCGTTCCCGGGGATGCGCTTTGGAAGATCCCGCCGCTTCCGAAAAACGCGGCGTCCACCGCACCCACGCTCGGCAGAGAAGTGATCAGCACGCGCGCGCGCGCGGCGACGCCGGCGATCGATTTCTCCGGGACGCCGCCCAGGCGCTTCAGCGCCGCGCGCCGCGCGCCGTCGGGATCGAAACCGGCGACTGCGAAGCCGGCCGCGCGCAGGTGCTTCGCGTACGAGCCGCCCATGATGCCGAGCCCCACCTGGCCTACTGCCCCGGCAGCGGCGTTTTGTCCTTTTTTCGCGGCTTTTTTCATCGGTCGGCGCGTGAGTCCGGCGTCACGCGCGAATCAATTGGCTCTCAGGTTGACCCGCGCCTGCTCCGCTTCCTCGGCGCTCATGGAGTCGATGCGGTTCTCCAGCCACGGCGTGGAGCACACCAGCGCGTAGCGCGCGAACGCGCCCGTCACGGTGAGGCGATAGCGCTCGCCGCGCGGCACGTGAATGATATCCCCGCTCCCCACGTTTTTCCTCTCGCCGCCGGCTTGCGCGTTCATGCGCCCTGAAAGCACGTAGAAGAATGTCTCGCGCGCGGCCTCCATCTCGGGCTCGTCGTAACCCCCGGGTATCTCGAAATAGCCGAATGCGAGGCGCTCACCTTCGATCCAGCTCACGCGGCGCGCGGAGCATCGCGGCGCCTCCAGCGAGTCGACGATCGGATAGAAGCATTCCGGCAGGCCTTCGACCACGGCCTGCGATTCGCCTTCCGCCTTCACGTGCTTCTCGCGCTCGCCGACCTGGTATTTGAGGTTGACCTCGTCGACGGACATCGCCTTGTCGGGCACGGCTTCGTCCTCGGCGAGGCCGACGACCGTCCAGGTCTTGTCCTTGATGTAAAGGTACTGGAGGTTGCCGTCCTCGGTCGCGCGCATCGAGTGGCGAGCGTAGGCGGGAGCGTGAACGAACGTCCCGGGCGAGACGATGCGGCGGTCTTTGCCGACAATCGCATTGATCTTGCCCCGCAAGGGGAAGATCAGGAGCTCGTTCGGGTGGTAATGAAGCTCGGACCCGGTGCCCGCGTTCTTGTGCAGCAGGCAGAAGTACATGTAGCGGCCTTCGATCACCGGCGCTGTGCCGGTCGAGAGGTGCGGCGTGAGATACGCGCTTTCGAGATCTTCGAAGCGATAGAACGGCATGATCCACCAGTCGGGTCCGTCGGAAGCTGCAAATATACCGGGTATTGTCCCGCCGACGCGATCTTCGTGATCCCGCTGCTATCGCTTCCCGGTGAGCACTTCCGAAATGAGACCGGTGTGGACCTCGCCGGCGCGAAACGGATCCGACCGCAGTACCGCGATCACCGCGGGGATGTTGTTCTTGAGGCCCTGGATCTCGAACGCTCGAAGCGCGTCGACAAGCTTGTCGATCGCGGCCTCGCGCGTCGGCGCGTGCGCGATCACTTTCGCGATCATCGGGTCGTAGTGCGGCGTCACCTGGCGTCCTTCCTCGAACCCGGTCTCCACGCGAACGCCCTCGCCCTGCGGCGGACGGAACACCGTCAGCGTGCCCGGCGAAGGGAAGAAGTTCTTCGGGTCTTCGGCGTAGACGCGCGCTTGTATAGCGTGGCCGCGGAGCTCCAGGG
The DNA here is from genome assembly GCA_964621335.1 of uncultured Streptomycetaceae bacterium. Taxonomy (GTDB): domain Bacteria; phylum Pseudomonadota; class Gammaproteobacteria; order Burkholderiales; family SG8-41; genus JAQGMV01. The sequence goes on along the minus strand of CAZULX010000286.1, from coordinate 6,664 downwards.
TAGAAGGCAGGATGTCCGGGAGCTTTTCTCCCGCGGCAGAGCGGATCTGCGCTTTGACGAGGTCCACGCCGGTCACTTCCTCCGTGACACCGTGCTCGACCTGCAGGCGCGTGTTCATCTCCAGGAACACGAACGCGCCGTCGGCGCCGCGCAGCATCTCCACGGTTCCGATGTTGTCGTAGCCCATCTCGCGCACGATATGCGCCACCCTGTCCGCGACGGCGTTCACTTCGGCGCGCGATAGGGCGGGCGCGGCGGCTTCCTCGATGACTTTCTGATTGCGCCGCTGCGTCGAGCAGTCGCGCTCGAAGAGGTGTACCGCGTTGCCGTGCTGGTCGCCGAGCACCTGGAATTCGATGTGACGCGGTCTCTCCAGCAGGCGCTCCAGGTACACTTCGGCGTTGCCGAACCCGCGGGTCGCCATGGAGCGCGAGCGCTCGACGGCTTCCAGGAGCTGCGACTCGTCTTTCGCCGGCAGCATGCCGATTCCCCCGCCGCCCCCCGCGGGCTTCACCAGCACCGGGAAACCGATGGCGCGCGCGGCGGCCACTACCGCCTGCGGATCCGCGGACAGCACGTCCGAGCCCTGCGACATGGGCATGCCGTAATGCGCCGCGAGCTCCCGCGCGCGCGTCTTGTGTCCCATGGCGTCTATCCATTGCGGAGAGGGCCCGACGAAACGGGCGCCCATGGCGATGACGCGCCGGGCGAAATCCGCATTCTCCGAAAGGAACCCGTAACCGGGATGCAGACCGTCGGCGTGGGACTTGCGCACCACTTCCAGGATCGTGTCCTGGGCGAGGTAGCTCTCCCGCGCGGGCGCGGGGCCGATGGCGTAGGTCTCGCTCGCCATGGCGAGGTACGGCGCCCCCGCGTCCGCTTCCGAATACACCGCGACCGAGCGGATGCCCATCTCGTTCAGCGCGCGCAGGACGCGCGAGGCGACCGCGCCTCGATTTGCAACCAGAACCTTGTCGAACATCAGGGCCTCACGCCGGATTTGAGCTTCGGCCCGAGCTGGGTCTTGAGCCGCGGCTGCAGCGCTTCGATGAACTGGCAGAGGTACGGCCGCGTCTCGCGGGGATCGATCAGGTCTTCGATCGCAAAGGCTTCGGCCGTGCGAAACGGCGAGCCGAGCTGCGCGAGCTCCTCTTCGATCTCGCGCTCGCGCCTGGCGGGGTCTTCCGCGCTTTCGATCTCGCGGCGGTACGCGGCTTTCACGCCGCCTTCGACGGGCAGCGATCCCCAATGACCCGAAGGCCATGCGATCTTGAAATTGAGCCCCGAGCGGTCGATCACGCCGCCGCCGGCGACGCCGTAGCACTTGCGCACGATCACGGTGAATACCGGTACCGTCACCTGAAAGCCGATATAGCGCGCGCGCACGCCTTCGCGCAGTATCGCGTCGGCCTCGGATTCGACGCCGACCATGAGGCCCGGTATGTCCGCGAAAAACACGAGCGGAATGTTGAACATGTCGCAAAGCTCGACGAAATGCCCCTGCTTGCGCGCCGCCTTGTAATCCATGATCCCGCCGAACATCGGATTGTTGGCGACGATCCCAACCACGTGCCCGTCCATGCGCGCGAGCGCGGTGATGAGTGAGCGCCCGAAAGTGGGCTGGATTTCGAAGAACGAGCCGTGGTCGACGACGAGCTCGACGAGCTTCTTCATGTTGTACGCCTGCCGCCCCGCGCGCGGGACGATGCCGGCAAGCGCGTCTTCGCAGCGCTCCGCGGGGTCGCCGCAACGAACGATAGCCGGGAGCTCCCACACGTTCTGCGGCATGTACGACAGGAACCGGCGGATCTGGCGCAGGCAATCGGCTTCATCTTGGGCGACGTTGTCTATGGTGCCGGCGGTGTCGACCGCGACTTTGGTTCCGCCCAGCTCGTCCTTGCCGAGCTTCTGCCCGAAAGCGCGCTCCACGACCGGCGGCCCCGCCGCGAAAATCTGCCCGGTGCCTTTGACCATGATCGACCAGTGCGAGAGGATCGCCCGCATCGAAGGCCCGCCCGCCGTGGTACCCATGACCGCCGACACCACGGGCACCATCCCGAGAAGCTCGGCGGAGCGCTCGCAGCCGTCCTGCCCATAGCCGGGGACGACGGTATAGCCTTTGCGCTTGGCGGTGTTGACCGTGCCGCCGGTGCCGTCGATCAGGTTGATGAGCGGAATGCGGTATTCGTACGCGAGATCTTCGATGAAGCCGCCCTGCCCGCCTTTGCGGCGGTCGCTCCCGAAACCGGTGCCGGCGCGGATGGTGTAATCCTCGCCGCCGACCGCGACTGGACGGCCGTCGATTTTGCCGATACCCATCACGTACGGCGCGGGCTCGAAGCTCGTGAGCTGGCCGGCCTTGTCGTAGGTCGCCCGTCCCGCGAGCTTGCCGACTTCGCGGAATGTCGCGTCGTCGAGGAGCTTCGCGATGCGCTCGCGCACCGTCCACTTGCCCGCCGCGTGGTGCCTGGCGACCGCGGCCTCGCCGCCGCACGCTTCGGCGAGCGCGCGGCGGCGCTGAATCTCTTCGATTTCGGGATGCCAGCTCATCCCGGGACTGTACGGCTGGCGTGGGATTGCTGTCAAGAAGATTGTTGACAATCAGACAATACACGCCCTATGCTGTGCATGAATGAACATGCCCCTCTTCGAGCGCACCGAGCGCCTGCTCGCCGCGAGCGGTCTCTCCCCGGCGCCGGCCCCGCTCACGCGCTCGCTGCCGGAGCAGATCGCCGCGCGTTTGTCCGAGCGCATCGTGTCCGGCGCTTACGAGCCCGGACGGCGCATCATGGAGCAGGCGATCGCAGCCGAATTCGCAGTGAGCCGCGGTCCCGTACGCGAAGCCTTGCGCATCCTGGAGCGTGACGGTCTCGTCACCATACTCGCCCGCCGCGGCGCAGTGGTGACGGCGCTCAGCATCGCAGAAGTGAAAGAAATTTTCGACATACGCGCGGTGCTGAACGGCTTGCGCGACCGCTTGATCGCAGAGGGCGAAAGCCGCGACAAGGTGCTCGCCGCCGTCGCGCCGCAGGTGGCGCAACTCGCGCGCGCAGCGCGCGATGCGAAGCGTGGACAGGAATACGTAGAGACCGTCTGGAGTCTGAACCGCCTGCTGACGGAAGCCTGCCCCAGCGCCCGCCTGAGGACGATACTCGATACGCTGGCGCGCCAGACGCTTCGCTACTCGCAGATCGGTCTCGCAACGGTCGAGCGCAGGCGGGAATCGATCGGGCATTGGGAAAAACTGCTCGAAGCGATGCGCAAAGGCGATGGCGCGATGGCTGAACGCATCGCGCGCGAGCGCGTCATCGACTCGCGCGATGCGGCGATCAAGGCTTTGCAGGAAGTCGCTCCGCCCCCGCCGGCGATGACACCTCAGAAAACGCCGCGCGCGGCAGCGAAGTAACGCACGCGCGAAGCACACTCTCCAACTTTCATCCAAGATCGCGAGGACCCGCCGTGGCATTCGAAACACTGCTCGAGGAACATCGCAGGAAAACCGAGGAGGCGCTCGCCATGGGCGGCGCCGACAAGCTCGCGAAGCGCAAGGCCGAAGGCGTGCTGAACGCGCGCGAGCGCATCGATTACCTGGTCGACCCGGGCAGTTTCATCGAGTCCGGCCGCTACGCTCGCAGCCACCGCCCGGAGGTGAAACACAAGACACCGGCGGACGGCAAAGTCGCCGGCTTCGGCAAAATCGCCGGCCGCGAGATCGCGCTCGTCTCCAACGACTTCACCGTGCTCGGCGCGTCGTCTTCCATCATCAACATGAAGAAGATCAAGCACGTGAAGCAGGCGGCCGCGAAGCGCGGGATGCCGCTCGTGCTGCTGGGGGAATCGAGCGGCGCGCGCATGCCCGATCGCATGGGCTCCGCGGGCCGCGCGATCATCGCGCAGGACGCGACGGAGTACCAGCGCCTGCGCGAGACCCCGTGGTGCTCCGCCCTCCTCGGCCAGTGCTACGGCTCCTCCACCTGGTACTCCGCGATGTCGGATTTCGTCGTGATGCGCAAAGGCGCGATCATGGCGATCGCGAGCCCCAACGTCACCTCGATCGCCATCAACAAGCCGATCGAGGCGGAAGACCTCGGCGGCTGGAAGCTTTTGACCGGCGTCTCCGGACTCGCCGACATGGCGGTGGACACCGACGAGCAGGCGCTCGATGCGATCAAGCGCTTCCTCTCGTACCTGCCGGGCCACTGCATGGAAGCGCCGCCGGAGGAAGCGGTGGCGGAAGGCTCCGACGAAGCGTGCAGGAAAATGCTCGAGATCATTCCGGAGTCGCGCAACAAGGTCTACGACGTGCGCAAGGTGATACGGGCGATCTCGGATAAAGGCTCGGCTTTCGAGTTGAAGGAGCGCTACGGAAGATCGATCGCGACCGTGCTCGCGCGGCTCGACGGCAAGAGTGTCGGTTTCGTCGCGAACAACCCGCTGTACAAAGGCGGCGCGCTCGACGCCGACGCGTGCCAGAAAGTCACGAGCTTCATGGTGCTCTGCGACTCTTTCAACGTGCCGCTGGTGTTCCTCGTCGACGTGCCCGGGTTCCTGATCGGGGTCGAAGGCGAGATCCGCGGCATGCCCGGGAAAGTCATCAACTGGATGAACGCGATGACGCTCGTCACCGTGCCCAAGATCGCCATCATCATGAGGAAGAGCTACGGCCAGGCCTACATCAACATGGCGGGCGGCCGGAACGCCGACGAAGTCGCGGTATGGCCGATGGCGGACCTGGGCTTCATGGATCCCGCCGTGTCGGTGAATGTCCTTTACGGCGTGCGCTATCAGGACGACTCGGAGCGTTTCGAGAAGCTCAAGGCCGAAGTCGAGCGCGACACCTCGGCGTGGGGGCTCGCGGAGCTCTACGAAGCGCAGAGCGTCATCGACCCGCGCGATACCCGCGACTATCTCATCCGCACGCTCGAAGTCCATCGCATGCGGATGAAGAAAGGCGTGGGCGAGCACCTGCTGCGCAACTGGCCGACGAGCTACTGACATGCCTTTCGAAGACCTGCTGAGCGAGCTCGCGGCGCGCCGGGAGAAAACGCTCGCCATGGGCGGGCCGGAAAAGCTCGCGCAGCGCAAAGCGCAGGGGCTGCTCAACGCGCGCGAGCGCGTCGAGCTCCTGTTCGACCGCGGCTCGTTCGTGGAGTCGGGCATGCACGCGGTCTCGAACCGTCCCGAAGACAGGGCGAGCACGCCGGCGGACGGCAAAGTCGCCGGCTACGGCCGCATCGAAGGCCGGGCAGCGGCGGTGGTCGCCAACGACTTCACGGTCAAAGGCGCTTCCAGCGCGAGCATCAACATCAAGAAGCTGAAGCACATGAAGAATGTCGCCCGCAAGCGCGGCATCCCGATCGTGTTTCTCGGGGAATCCTCGGGCGCGCGCATGCCCGACGTGATGGGCGCGGGCTCGATCGGCTCCAAGGACGACCCGATCGAATACCAGAGACTGCGCGAGTCCCCGTGGGCCGCCGGGGTTCTCGGCTACTGCTACGGCTCCTCGGCATGGTACGCCTCGATGTCCGACTTCTGCGTGATGCGCAAAGGCTCGGTGATGGCGGTCTCCAGCCCGCGCCTGATCTCGATGGCGATCGGGCGCGAGGTCGACGCCGAGGCGCTGGGGGGCTGGCGCGTGCATTCCGAAGTGAGCGGGCTCATGGACCAGGTGGTCGACACCGACGAGCAGGCGATACAGGCGATCAAGCGCTTTCTCTCGTATCTGCCTTCCAACAACATGGAGCCGCCGCCCGAGTGTGAAGTGCCGGAAGGCTCCGGCGCCGATATGGGAACCGTCCTCGATCTCATCCCCCCATCGCCCAACCAGGTCTACGACGTCAGGAAGATCGTGCGCTGCATCGTCGACCGCGGTTCGATGTTCGAGATGAAAGAGCGCTTCGGCCGGGCGCTGGTGACCGCGCTCGCGCGCCTCGACGGAAAATCGGTCGGCATCATTGCCAACAATCCGCTGCATCGCGGCGGCGCGATCGGCGCCGACGAATGCCAGAAGGTCCAGGGCTTTTTCGTCCTCTGCGATTCCTTCAACATCCCCATCGTGATGCTGGTCGACCAGCCGGGTTTCCTGATCGGGATGGAAGGCGAGCAGAAAGGCGTCACCGGCAAAGTGATGAACTGGCTGAACGCGATGTCGCTCGTCACCGTGCCCAAGATTTCGGTGGTGATGCGCAAGAGCTACGGCCTAGCGGTCTCGAACATGGGGGCCGGCGGCAACGCCGACGAAGTCGCGTGCTGGGTGAGCGCCGACGTGAGCTTCATGAAGCCCGAGTTCGGTGCGCGCGTCGTCTTCGGCGCGGACCCCGAAAAGGACCCCGGGAAGTACCAGGAAGCGCTGGCGAAGATGAGCAAAGGCACTACGCCGTACGACATGGCTGCCGTCTACACCGCGCAGGACGTGATCGACCCGCGTGACACCCGCGACTGGCTGATCCGCATGCTCGACGTGCATCGCATGCGCATGAGCGGCGGCGTGGGCGAGCACCTCATGCGAACGTGGCCGACGAGTTACTGAACGGACGGGAGCCTACGGTCGGCTTCTGGCGCTTCGCGGCGCCCTCGCTCTGCGGCGGTTTGGTCCCTTGACGTTTTTGCGCCCCTGCGCCGGCATTGGGGCATGCGCCGCCGGCGGACTGAAGAGGCCGAGATC
>CAZULX010000285.1:0-15230 GCA_964621335.1 uncultured Streptomycetaceae bacterium | reverse complement strand
CTGGTCCATCGCGACGACGTTGAAGATCTCGGTCGTGGCGACGGTGAGCACCTGCACCGCCGAGTGGAAAGCGATCGGCAGTATGCGGTTCCTGCGGGCGAACTCCTGCGGCACGAGGCGCAGGGCCTCGGGATCCGCGATCACCTGGGAGAGGTCGATCGACTCCTGCCCGATCGTGCGCGCCATGATGTCGCGTATGGCCGTCTCGGTGACGAAACCGAGGCGCACGAGCAGCCGTCCCAGGGGAATGTTGTTGTGGCGCTGCTCGGCGAGGGCGATCGCGAGCTGATCGGTGGTGATCAGCCCCTGCTGTACCAGCAGCTCGCCGAGCCGGAGTTTCTTGCGCTGTTCAGCCACAGGTTATTCCACCTGCGACGACAGGATGCGGATCCGTTCCCGGGCGTGCGAGAGATTGAAGTTCGAGCGGCCCTGCGCTGTGGCGAGCTGCTCGGCGCGGCGGTAGAAGTTGAGGGCGACCTTGCCCTGGCGCAGGTGATCGAGGCCGACCGCGAGGTTGTACGCGTAATCCGGGTTGTCCGGCTCGAGATGGTGCGCCTGGAAATACGACTGCTGCGCCGGCGACCACTGCGCCTGATCGGCGTAGAGGTTGCCCAGCACGAAGTGCAGGAAAGGCGAAGGCTCGCGCGCGATGAGCTGCTTCAGACGGCTTTCGGACGCGGCAGGGTCGGCCCTCCCCATGAGGCCGATCAATGCGGCCTGCGCGATGGCGTGGCGCGGATTGAGTTGCAGGATCCTCACGTACAGCTTGGTCGCATCGTCGCTGCGGTTTTCCTTCGCCGCGATGTACGCGAGCCCGAGCAGCGCGTCGATGTTGAGCGGCTCGGACTGTAAAGCTTTGCTGTAGAGCGCTCGCGCTTCTTCGATCTCGCCGGATTGCAGCAGGCTGTATGCCTGGCCCAGGTCCGGATTCAAACGCGGCTGGGCCGCGCTCGGGCTCACTGCGATGCGCTCGCGGTCGGGTGACACGGGCGCTGCGGCGACGCGCGCCGCGGGCGCCGCGGGCGCTGCCGCCGGCGCGCGGTTCGGTTCGCGCGGCTTTATGCTGCCGGTCTCGCGCCGTGCTTCCGAAGTGCGCTCGGCGGGAGCAGCGCGCGGCGCGTCCAGCGCCTCCCGGGGGCCTATGACCGAGGACGAGGGGACCTGGAACTGCGAAGGCGCGGCAGTCGGGCTTTGAGCGCCGGCCTGAGGCGCGGTGCCTGGGCCGATGGCGCCCGACGACCCAGCGGGCCCGACCGGTTGAGTGCCGGGCGGCGCGAGTACGGGATCGTACGGGGGGAGGCCGGCGAGTCCACTAGAAGCCGGCGTCTCCGGCGACGTCTGGGGCGCGGGCGGCGGGGCAGGGGGCGGCGTCGGCTGCGCTTTGGTCGCGGCCTGGCGCGTAAAAACGCCGGGTGCCGCGATCTGCAGATAAACGTAGATCCCGAAGCCGATACCGAACAGGACTGCGAGGCCTCCCAGCGCGATCACCGGATTGCCGCGGAGGAAAGCCATGATCTCGGCCGAGCGGCCGCCGCTCGCCTGCATGACGGTCGCCGCGCGTGCCCGCTGCTGCTGCGCGTCGATGCTGGCAAGGCTCGCGAGCGTGGACGGCGCGCGTCGCGGGGGAGCGCCGGTATCGATCGCCAGAGGAGACGATGGCGCAGGCTGAGGCGCAGGCGTAGCGGGATCGGGTGCGGGCGCTCGCCCGGCTGCGCCGCGCGGAGGCGGAGGCGGCTCGAGTGTGGGCTCCACCGGCGCATCGGCTGCTGGCGCGGCCGGTTGGGCTTCGGCGCGTCCGGCTTTCCGATCTTTCGCCGCCTGCTCGAGCGCCTTGATCAGCAGGCTCATGGGGTGACTGCGCTGCGTGGCGCGCTGCCTCCGACCTGGGGCAGGTAGCGCTGGAAGAACTTCAGCTCGTCGCTTTCGAGGGAAGCGTTAACGATCACCGTCGGACGCAGAAAAATGATGAGCTCGCGCTTCTGAGCGCGCTCGTTACGAAAGCGGAACGCTTCGCCTATCGTCGGCAGATCGCCGGCACCCGGAATCTGTTCGCGGTTGAAGGTCACGTCGTCTTCCATAAGGCCGCCGAGGACGACGGTCTGACCGCTGGCTACCTGCAGCACCGATTCGAGCTCCCGGATCTGCACCTCGGGAACGATGTTCGACAGGCAGGCGCCGCCGATGCCGCCGACGCAAAGACTCGGATTGGGATCCTGCTTGCCCGGGCCCAGCAGTCGCGACACAGTCGGCCGCACCGTGAGCGTCACGCGTCCGTCCTCGTTGATCTGCGGGGTCACGCCGAGAACGACGCCCACCGCGACCGTTTTCGCCGTCGTCGTGAATACGGGCGCGGTGATGGTGCCGCCCGCGGTCGTCACACCCTGCTGCGCCTGGACTTCGAAGTAAACGATGTTATCGACGGCCTTGAGAAGCGCAGTCTGATTGTTGATCGCCATAACCTTCGGGCTCGAGAGCACGCGCGTGTTGCCGAATTCCTGCAGGAGCCGGATCGAAGCCGTGATGTTGCTGCTGGAGCCGGTCTCGGGGCCACGGTTTATCGTGAGCCCGCCCGTGGTCGCGCCGGCCGCAACGGCCGCCGCTGCGACGGCACCGCCCCCGAAGAGCGACGCAATGGCGAAGCCGCCGGTGGTGGCGAGCCGGCGCAAGTCGACACCGGCCTGATAGGCGTCGGAGAGCCTCACTTCGACGATGGTCGCTTCGATCAGGACCTGGCGCTGGGAGGCGTTGGTGATGTTATCCAGGTGCTGCTGCACGAGCTGGTGCTGCTTCTCGGTCGCGAGCACGCTGATCGTGCCGCTGATCGGATTGATTATGACGTCGGTGCCGGTGTCGCTTTGAGTCAGGGTCGCGGCGCCGCGCGACGGCGGAAAAGCGCTCTGCAATAAGGCCGCGGCGCCCGGGCCGGCGCGCGACACGGCTTCGGCGCGCTTGAGCGCGTCATCGCGCGCAGCCCTGTTCTCTTCGGCAACGCGCGCCCTCTCGTCGGCGCTCGCCGCCTGGCGGCCGGTCGACAGCAGTATCGCGCGTATGTTGTCGCGCAACTGCTCCCAGAAATCGTTGCTCGTCGTGCTGGTGACGGTCGTGCGCGAGCCGCCGCCGCCCGCACCGCCAGCCGCACCGCCGCCGCCGGCAGCACCTCCGGCACCACCCGCAGCGCCACCGGCCACGCTGCCGACTTCGCCGGTCACGTTGACGGTGGACGAGATGTTGCGGGTGACGTTGACGTAGTTGATGCGATAGATCTTCATGTGGGGCGTATCGGGCGCGACGACGATCGTGTTGCCCTGCTGGCTGAAACGCACGTTGACCTGCCGCGATATGCGATCGAGGATCGCCGGCAGGGTTTCGTCGATCGCGTTCAGGCTCACGAGTCCCTGGATGCCGGGATGGATGTCTATATTCTGGCGGGTGTCCCGGGCGAGTGCGTTCAGCAGCTCTTTAACCGGGACTTCGTTGACAACGACACTATAGGTCTGGGGCTTTAGCGCAGGCTGCGGGGGCGGCACGAAGCTCGCCACACGAGCCGGAGGCGGGATCACCGATTCGGCCATGGGCTTGGGCGTCTGGGCGATGTGGCCTCCGGACGGCGGCACGTATGGCCGGTTTTGCGCGCACGCGGAAAGCGCGGCGATCACCAGTGCTGCGGCCGGAACCCGACAACGGCGCAGGGCGCGTAGCCGAGCCGCCGCGCGGGGCTGCGGCCCGACCGCGATAGTCATTGGCATGCTCTACTCCCTGCGCCGGGACCCGCGCCGCTATCTCCGGCCGTTCCCCGCTATCTCCGACCCGAATCCCTCAACCGCTCGATTTCGGCGCGTATGCCGCTGATGGTGCGCACGTACGGCCGATTCGCCCGCAGCGACGGCGGCAGTACAGCAAGCTCCTCCTGAGCGGCTTTACGGTCCGAGAACGAACCCCACAACACGTTCACCTTAGGCCGGCCATGTGCCGCACTACGATACATATAAATATCATTGACTTCAATGAATTTTGGCAATGCTTTGAGGTGGTTCCTGAGCTGTTCCTCGTCGCCCGCGACAAGTAGCTGAATACTGAAGATGTCGTTCACCTCGCCCTTAAGCCAGCGCTCGGTCGCCTGCATCCTGTGGTCGATCACGTCGCGCGGTGCCGCGCTCGAGGGCGCGCTGGTCGGAGCGACCGTGCCCGGCAGCGGGCCCGGCCTCGACGGGAGCGCGGCGGATTGTCGCTCGGGAGCGGGGGCCGGAGCGGCAGTGGCCTGCGCCACGACGGTCCCCGCCGGTGCGACGCTCTCGGCGCGCTGCGGAGTCGGCGCCGCCGCCGTGGCGGGCGCCGCGCTCGGTGCGGGAGATGCACTCTCAGCGGGCGCCTTGCTCGCTGCCGGGGCGCTCGCAACGGTGCTCGCGGAGCGGGAATCCGCTGTGGGAGGCCCGGCCGGCGGCACGGTCGCGGCGGCGAATCGCTCGGCCGGCGGCTCGCTCGCGGCGGCTGTTGCCGGCTTGTGCTTTTCGATCTGCGCGTAAAGCGTCGCGCCCAGACCGGCGCCGGCGAGCAGCGCGAGCCCCGCCCATCCGAACGCGGGCGAAATGCGCCACGCCGCCGGGGCCGGGCCGAACTCGCTGTCGCGCAACGCCGCCTGCACGTGCCGCGCATGTATCGAGTGGGTGTCTTCCGAAAATGCGGCGAGCAGCGCCTTGTCCGCGATGAGATTCACGCGCCGCGTGAGACCGCTCGAGGCCCGGGCGATCTGTCTCACGACCCCGGGGGAGAAGATTTCGGGGCCGCGATAGCCCGCAGCGCGCATGCGAAACATCAGGTAATCGCGCACTTCGGTGTCGGTCAGCGGCTGCAGGCGAAAGCTGTGCGCGATGCGGTCGCGAAGCTGGCGTATATCGGGGCGCTTCAGCTTCTCGTCGAGCTCGGGCTGCCCGAACATGACGATCTGCAGGAGCTTGTCGTTGCGGGTCTCGAGGTTCGACAGGAGGCGGATCTCCTCGAGCGTCGCGACCGGCATGCTCTGCGATTCCTCGACGAATACGACGACGCGCTGGCCCTCGGCGTGGCGCTTCACGAGGTAATCCTGCAGGACGTGCATCACTTCGAGGCGATCGGCCTGGCGGTCGACGCCGAGCTGCAGCTCGAAAGCGATCGCGTGCAGCACGTCCTCGGGGGCGACGCTGGGATCGGCGAGATAGACGCTTTCCACGTTCTCGGGCAGCCTGCTCTGCAGCATGTTGCAGAGCATGGTCTTGCCGCTGCCGACTTCGCCCGTGACTTTGACGATGCCTTCGCCGCGCGTGATGGCGTAGATCAGCGCTTCCAGCACCGGGCCGCGATTGCCCCCGGTGAAGAAGAAATCGGTGTTGGGGGTGATCTTGAACGGCGCCTGCGTGACTCCGAAATGTTCGTAGTACATGCGCTTGGGGCCCGCAGGGACTGGTCACTCCCGCGAAGCCCGTCCTCCTCTCATTTGAGCGCGCCTTTGGCGGCGTCCTCGGAGTAATTCTGCATGCGGCTATAAAGCGTGGTGCGGTGAATGCCGAGGAGTTTTGCCGCCCGCGTGAGATTGCCCTGGGTGATGTGGAGCGCCGCTTCGACGTAGCCGCGTTCCCACTGCTGCAGCGTATCGTCCAGGTTAAACGATTTCTGGAGCTGGAGCTGGCGCTTGGCGGCGTCCAGGAGCGCGCTGAAGTCGTGCGGCGGGTCGAAGTCCTGGTGGCGCTCGTCCTCCATCGCTTCCATGTCGAGCTCGGCCTGAAGCTGCTCGGCGCTCACCGTCTCGCCGATGCACTTGGTGGTGAGTCTGATCACGATGTTACGCAGCTCGCGCACGTTTCCCGGAAAGCTGTAGTCGAGCCAGAGCGCCATCGCCCTCGCGTCGAGCTGGAACCCGGGAACCCCGGCCTGTTTCGCGTAGAACTCGCGAAAGTGATCGAGGAGCAGCACCTTGTCGTCGCCGAGCTCGCGCAGCGCCGGCACGCTCAGCGTGAATACCGAGAGGCGGTGATACAGGTCGGCGCGGAAGCGGCCGCTGCGGATCTCCTGGCGCATGTCGCGATTGGTGGCGGCGATGACGCGCGCGTTGGACACGCGGCTCTGGGTTTCCCCCACGCGCTGGAATTCGCCGTTCTCAAGCACGCGCAGGAGCTTCGCCTGGAGCTCGAGCGGAAGCTCGCCGATCTCGTCCAGGAAAAGCGTCGAATCCTGTGCGTCCTCGAAATAGCCGGCGCGCGAGGAGATTGCGCCGGTGAAAGCGCCTTTCGCGTAACCGAACAGCGTCGGCTCGACCAGCGTCGGCGCGATCGCCGCGCAGTTGAGCGCGAGGAAAGGCCGCGAAGCGCGCTGGCTGAGAGTGTGCAGCGACTGTGCGACGAGCTCCTTGCCGCTGCCCGATTCGCCTTCGATCAGCACCGGAAAAGGTGCGTTCGCGAACTGGCCGATCTGCTGCCGCAGCTTTTCAACGAGCACACTCGTCCCCAGAAGCCCGCCCGCGGGCGTCTCGACGAGCTCCGCGTCCTGGATTTCGAGCGCGCGCTTCAGCAGCTCGCGCAACGCATCGGGCTCGCAGGGCTTGTGCACGAAATCGACTGCGCCGAGCGTGCGCGCGTGACGCGCATTGGTCTCGTCGCTCTGACCCGACAGCACGACGATTTTCATTCCCGGCGAGTGCGCGATCAGCTCGGTCACGAGGCGGAAACCCTCGTCGGGACGATGCGGAGTGGGAGGAAGGCCGAGATCGACCAGCGCGAGCTGCGGCGCGCGGTCGAGCTGGCGAAGGAGACTCTTCGCCTGCGCGCGCGAGTCTGCGACGTAGACGGTGAAATCGGCCCCCAGCACGTAGTTGAGCGTATCCGAGATCAATGGATCGTCGTCTACGATCAGCAAGTCCGGTTTATCGTGATCCGGCAAACCCGGGCCCCCCAGTGGCCGAAGTCAACGCGCTCATTGTGCCAGATAGCTCGCGCCGCATGAACGCTTTCATGCGGTTGCGGAGACCTCGATGCATTCGAGAAATGCCGCTTCCAGGCCCGCGCCGCCGTAACGCGCGACGAGCTCCGCGGGGGTGCCGGCGAAACGCAGCAGCCCGCCGTGCAGGACCGCCATCCGATCGCAGATCTCCTCCACGTCGGCGAGCGCGTGAGAGCTGAAGAAGACTGTGCCTCCCGCGTCGCGCAGCGCCTTCAACTCGCGCTTGAGCAGCGCGCGCGCTTTCGGATCGAGGCCGCTCGTGGGCTCGTCGAGCACCTGCACCGCCTTGCCGGAGAGAAGGCACGCGGCGAGACCGAGCTTCTGAGTCATGCCTTTCGAGTAGTCGCGAACCGGCTTCATGAGCGCGCCGGAGTCGAGATCGAGGCGCTCGAAGGTCTCCGCGACGCGTTTTTCGTCATAGGCGGTGCGGTGCATCTCGGCCATGTAGCGCAGGAAGTCGCGGCCGGTGAGGTAATAAGGCGGATTGAAGCGCTCGGGCAGAAAGGCGAGCTCGCGGCGCGAGGCGGTGAGCCGGTGCGAGACTCCGAAAAGACGAATCTCCCCGCGATCGACCTCGCAAAAATCGAGCAGGCACTTGATGAGGGTCGTCTTGCCGGCGCCATTGCCTCCGACGAGGCCGAAAAGCTCGCCGCGGCGCACCTCCAGCGTGAGCTCGTCCAGCGCTCGTGTCGCGCCGTAGGCCTTGCTCACTCCAGCGAAAGCGAGCGCCGGAGATGTGTCCGCATTCGATCCAGGCATGCGTCCTAACTTAGCGCAGCGCCCGCTGTCCGTAAACGACTTCCGCTGCGGGCAGGAAGTGCGGCTTCGTGCCCGACGGCTCACCCGTCGCATGCACTATCTCGTCGCGGCGAGCGCCTCGTGCGCCGAGTACCCGCGGCGCCAGCCAAGCTCGACGATCGCGCGGCGGCAATTGACGAGCAGCGTGTGGGAGGCCCGCTCGATCCACGCGGCGGGGTCGGTATCGAGCCGAAAGACGCGCGATGCGAGCTCGTATGCCTTGAGCGCAGTGCCGGGTTTGAGCTCCAGGTTCAGCCTGCGCCTCGCGCGGAGCGCATCGCGCAGGCTGAAGCTGTCTTCGGTTGCGAGGTTGTAGGCACCGGGCGCCTCGTTTTCGAGACACAGCAGGACAGCGGCCGCGAGGTCGGCCTCGTGCACGCACTGGAAGAGCGGCGGGGGCTCGGGTGGACGCTCGTAGAACGGCAGTCGCAGGAAGCGCTTCACGGCCGGGTGCGCGTGCGGGCCGACGATGAGATGCGGCCGCAGGCGCGTGCACCGGGGAAAGTCGATCGCGAGCAGTTGTTCGAGATGCGCCTGGCGCTCGGCGTAGGCGAATCCGGGCAGCGGACGCAGCACGGTCTGCTCGCTCGCGTGGATCGCGCTGCCGTATACCGCGGCCGTGGAGACGTGTATCAGCCGCGTCGCGCCCGCCGAGTGCGCGGCGTTGAAAAGTCTGTGCGCCGGGCGCACCGCCGCGTCGGGGCCGCTTGCTTTCGCAGCATCCGGAGCGCATTCAGGCAGGTACACCAGCGCGTCGTGTCCGGCAAGCATCGCGCTGATGGAGGGATCGGCGAGGTCCAGCGCGGCTGCGCGCAGCCGCGCATGCGTGAAACGGAGCGGGCGCGCAGCGATCGCCGTGACCGCGCTTATCGAGGGGTGCTCGCAGAGCACGGGCAGCAGCGCGCGCGCGAAGGAACCGGCAGCCCCCGTCACGAACACTCTCATAGCCCCATGATCATAGTGAAGTAAGTTAGAATCCGCACTTTTTGGCGCTTGCCGTCCGGTGGCCCAAGAACATCTCATCGAAATCTCGGACCTGAGCTTCGCCTACGACCGTCGCCCCATACTGACCGGAATCGACATGGCGATCCCGCGCGGCAAGGTGGTCGCGATCATGGGAGTGAGCGGCTCCGGCAAGACGACGCTGCTGCGGCTGATCTCGGGCGTGGTGAAGGCGACGCGGGGTGAGGTGAAGGTCGGCGGCGAGCTCGTGAACGCCCTCGACCAGCAGGGCGTATACGAGCTGCGGCGGCGCATGGGCATGCTGTTCCAGGGCGGCGCGCTCTTCACCGACCTTACGGTGTTCGACAACGTGGCGTTCCAGATGCGCGAGCACACCGATCTTCCCGAGCGCATGATCCGCGACCTCGTCCTCATGAAGCTGCACGCAGTCGGCCTGCGCGGCGCGCACCGCCTCATGCCTTCGGAGCTCTCGGGCGGGATGGCGCGCCGGGTCGCGCTCGCGCGCGCGATCGCGCTCGACCCGATGCTGATCATGTACGACGAGCCTTTTACCGGGCTCGATCCGATTTCGCTGGGGGCGATCGGCAACCTCATCCGGCGCCTGAACGACGCGCTGGGGGCGACATCGATCGTGGTCACGCACGACGTGCAGGAGGCGCTCGAGCTCGTCGACTATGTCTATTACGTCTCCGACGGGCGCATCGTCGCGCACGGCTCGCCGGAAGAGATGCGCGCCTCCCGCGATCCGCTGGTGCGGCAGTTCGTATACGGCGAGCCGGACGGCCCGGTGCCTTTCCAGTATCCCGGCCGCGATTTCGCAGAGGATCTGAGGCTGTGAAAACCCACGTTGCTTCCTGCTTCGCAGCTACGCTGTTCCGCAGGGCATTAACATCGGAGCTCAGGCGGCTACCGTCGCTACATTCAACGTGTTGAACCGCGAGTCCATACTCAATATCCGGGGCATCGGGCACCACACCATCGACGGCGTGTGGCGCCTCGGTTACGCGACCCGCTTCTTCGCCCTCACCCTCATGAGCTCCGGAACGGCGTTCCGCCGCTTCCGCCTCATCGTGCGCGAGCTGTACTTCACGGGCGTGCTCTCGCTCATCATCATCATCGTGTCCGGGCTTTTCGTCGGCATGGTGCTCGGGCTGCAGGGCTACACCACCCTGCAGACATACGGCTCCGAGTCCGCGCTCGGCGTGCTCGTCGCGCTTTCGCTCGTGCGCGAGCTCGGCCCCGTCGTCGCAGCGCTCCTTTTCGCGAGCCGCGCCGGCTCGGCGATGACCGCCGAGATCGGCCTCATGAAAGCGACCGAGCAGCTCGCCGCGATGGAAATGATGGCGGTCGATCCGATCGCGCGCGTGGTCGCCCCGCGCTTCTGGGCCGGGGTCATCTCGATGCCGCTGCTGGCGGCGATGTTCAGCGCGATGGGCATCTTCGGCGGCTATCTCGTGGGCGTCGTGCTGATCGGCGTCGACGAAGGCTCGTTCTGGTCGCAGATGCAGGCCGCGGTCGATTTCGAGGAAGACATCCTGAACGGCGTCATCAAGAGCTTCGTGTTCGGCATTGCGGTCACCTGGATCGCGCTCTTCGAAGGCTACGATGCGCCGCCGACGGCAGAAGGCGTCTCCGGGGCGACCACGCGCACGGTCGTCACTTCGTCGCTGGCGATCCTCGGGCTCGACTTCCTGCTCACCTCATTAATGTTCCGGGGGATCTGATGGAACGCTCGAAGCTGGACCTTTGGGTCGGACTTTTCGTATGCGCCGGAATCGGGGCGCTGCTCATACTCGCGATGAAAGTGGGCAACATGGCGAGCTTCGGCATCGGCGGCGACAGTTACACGATCTATGCCAACTTCGATAATATCGGGGGGCTCAAGTCGCGCGCCCCGGTCAAGAGCGCGGGCGTGGTGGTCGGCCGCGTGGGGTCCATCGGTTTCGACAACAACCGCTTCAATGCGCGCGTCGAGCTGAACATCGAGAAGCACTTCCAGTTTCCGAAAGACACGACCGCGTCGATACTGACTTCGGGCCTGCTGGGCGAGCAGTACGTGGGCCTCGAGGCCGGCGGTGATCCGGCAAACCTCGCGAGCGGAGAATCGCTCAAGCTGACGCAATCCGCGGTGGTGCTGGAAAAGCTGATCAGCCAGTTCCTCTACAGCAAGGCCGCAGAGGGCGACACCGCGAAGAAATAACCCACCACGAACGACCAAGGGAAGGACCATGAAGACCATCATCCTCGCCGGGCTTCTGGCGATCGTCACCTCGGCTGCGCCGGCCGCCTCGGCCACCGCCGAAATCGCGCCCGACGCGCTCGCGCGCAGCGTCACCGACGAAGTGCTCGTTATCATTCGCTCGGACAAGGAGCTGCAGGCCGGCAACCCGCAGAAAGTCGCCCAGCTCGTCGAGACGAAAGTGCTCCCGCACTTCAACTTCCAGCGCATGACGCAGCTCGCGGTCGGACGCAACTGGCGGCAGGCGTCGCCCGAGCAGCAGCGCGCGCTCATCGAGGAGTTCAAGACGCTGCTCGTTCGCACTTACACCAGCGCGTTCACGCAGTACAGGAACCAGACGGTGGACTACCGGCCGCTGCGCATGGCGCCGGCCGACACCGACGTCGTGGTGAAGTCGCTCATCAAGCAGCCCACGGGGCAGCCGATCGCGATCGATTACTCCATGGAGAAGCTCGCGGGCGCGTGGAAGGTCTACGACGTCAAGATCGAGGGCATCAGCCTGGTCGAGAACTACCGCAACACGTTCAACAACGAGATCCAGCGCGGCGGCGTCGACGGTCTCATCCGCTCGCTCGGCGACAAGAACAAGGCGCTCGCGGCGCAAGCGTCGAGACGATGATTTCGTGCGTAGGCGAGCGCTGCACCGTGCAGGGCCCGCTCACCATGCGCAATGTGACGGCGGTGCTCGCCGAGAGCGCGCCGCTCTTCGCTGCGCCGCGGATCGTCGTCGACCTTGCCGGCGTCACCGACGTCGACTCGGCGGCGGTGAGCCTGCTGCTCGAGTGGCGCAGGGCAGCTTTGAGAGCACAGCGCCGCATCGAGTTCGCCAACCTCCCCGCCAATCTGAGGAGCCTCGCGGAGCTCTACGGCGTACTGGAGCTCCTCGGCACCGCCTGAGCGTTTTCGCAAGAGCTCGCTTCGCCTGCGGCGCCACGCGCCCTCCCCATCCGATGACGCCCGCGATCCAGGTCGACCAGGTCTGCAAGCGCTATGGCGCGCTCACCGCGCTCGACCGCGTCAGCCTCGAGATCGCGCAGGGCGAGTTCTTCGGCCTGCTTGGCCCCAACGGCGCCGGCAAGACGACGCTGATCAGCATCATCGCGGGCCTCACCCGCGCGAGCGCAGGCAGCGCGCGCGTGATGGGACACGACGTCGTGCGGGATTACCGTGCCGCGCGCCGCGCGCTCGGCGTCGTGCCGCAGGAGCTCGTGTTCGACCCGTTCTTCACCGTGCGCGAGGCGCTGCGCATCCAGTCGGGCTATTACGGATTGCGCGACAACGGGAAGTGGATAGACGAAGTGATGGAGCACCTCGACCTCACGTCCAAGGCCGACACGAACATGCGCGCGCTCTCCGGCGGCATGAAGCGGCGCGTGCTCGTCGGTCAGGCGCTCGTGCACAAGCCGCCGGTGATCGTGCTCGACGAGCCGACGGCGGGCGTCGACGTGGAGCTGCGGCAGGCGCTGTGGCGTTTCATCCGGCGCCTGAACCGCGATGGCCACACGATCGTGCTCACCACGCATTACCTCGAGGAGGCCGAAGCGCTGTGCGGGCGCATCGCAATGCTCAAGCAGGGGCAGGTGGTCGCGCTCGACACCACGCAGAACCTGCTCAACCGGCACTCGGGGTGCTATGTCGAGCTGCGGATAGACCCGGACCGCCTGCCGCAGCCGCTCGCCGCGCGCGTGACCGACCGGCGGGAAGGCGGCGCCTACCGGCTCGCGCTGAAGGATTACATCGAGCTCGAGACGCTGATGCACGAGCTGCGCTCGGCGCACGTCAGGGTGGTCGAGATGGAAGTGATGCAGCCGGATCTCGAGGAAGTGTTCGTGCAGATCATGCGGCAGGAAGTGACGGAGCGGCCAGGTGACGAGTGACCAGCCGACCCCGGCGCGGTTCTCGGCCGCCACCGGCTTCTACACGCTCTTCTTCAAGGAATGGCTGCGGTTCTGGAAAGTGAAGGTGCAGACGGTCCTCGCGCCGGTGCTCACCGCGCTCCTCTACCTGCTCGTTTTCTCGCACACGCTGCGCGGGCGCGTGGACGTGTACCCGGGGGTCGAGTACACCGCGTTCCTCGTTCCCGGCCTCGCGATGATGTCGGTGCTGCAGAACTCCTTCGCCAACAGCTCCTCGAGCCTGGTGCAGTCGAAGATGACGGGCAGTATCGTGTTCGTCCTGCTGCCGCCGCTGTCCCATCGCGAGTTCTTCTTCGCCTACGTGCTGGCGGCGATAGGGCGCGGGCTGGTCGTGGGCGCCGGCGTTTTCGCCGCGACGATCTGGTTCGTCGACGTCCCGCTCGCGCATCCGCAGTGGGTGATCGCGCACGCGATCGCCGGGAGCGGGGTCATGGCCGCCCTGGGCGTGCTGGCAGGCATACAGTCCGAAAAGATCGACCAGCTCTCTGCTTTTTCCAATTTCGTCATCCTGCCGCTCACGTTCCTCTCCGGCGTGTTCTACTCGCTGCAGTCGCTGCCGCCGGTGTGGCAGGCGCTCTCGCACGTGAATCCCATCTTCTACATGATCGACGGCTTCCGCTACGGCTTCTTCGGGCAGGCCGACGTGTCGCCCTGGCTCTCGCTCGCGATTGTGAGCGCGTGTTTTTTGGCTTTATCATGGGTGACGCTCTCGCTCATCCGCTCAGGCTACAAGCTGCGTCACTAGCGTGCCGCAATGTTTAGTGCTCAACACCCAACACTGGTCTCCCAAATGGATCCGAACTTCATCAAGCAGTGCATCGAACAGGGGCTCTCCTGCGACCACGTCGAAGTCTCCGGGGACGGACATCACTTCGAGGCGGTCATCGTGAGCGCGCAGTTCCGCGGCCTTTCCAGGGTGCGCCAGCACCAGCTCGTCTACGGCGCCCTCGGCGAGCGCATGCGCGAGGAGATCCACGCGCTCTCGATGAAGACGCTGACGCCGGAAGAGTGGAAACCCTGAGCGCCGTTTCGTGGACAAGCTGATCGTCGAAGGGGGCGTGCGCCTCGAAGGCGAAGTCGCCATATCCGGAGCGAAGAACTCCGCGCTGCCGATACTCTGCGCGGCGCTGCTCACGCGCGAGACGCTGCAGGTCGCGAACGTTCCGCACCTGCGCGACGTGACGACGATGTTGAACCTGCTGGGACAGATGGGGGTCGCGATCTCCCTCGACGAGAAGCTCGGCGTCGAGCTTTGCGCCGCAGACATCACGAATCCGGCGGCGCCTTATGAGCTCGTGAAAACGATGCGCGCTTCGGTCCTCACTCTGGGGCCGCTCCTCGCGCGCTGCGGCGAGGCGCGGGTGTCGCTCCCCGGCGGCTGCGCGATCGGTCTGCGGCCGGTCGACCAGCACGTGAAGGGACTGCAGGCGATGGGTGCGACGATCGCGATCGAGCAGGGCGACATGATCGCGCGGGCGGGCCGGCTCAAGGGCGCGCGCATCTGCACCGATCTCGTGACCGTGACCGGAACCGAGAACCTGATGATGGCCGCGACGCTCGCCGAAGGCACGACGATCATCGAGAACGCCGCGCGCGAGCCCGAGGTCGTCGACCTCGCCGTGTGTCTGCAGGCCATGGGCGCCAACATCGAAGGAGCGGGCAGCGACTTGATCCGCGTCGAAGGCGTCGAGCGCCTGCACGGGGCGCGCCACCGCGTCATGCCTGACCGCATCGAGACCGGAACGTTTCTCGTCGCGGCCGCGGCCACGCGCGGCAGCGTGCGGCTGACGGGCACGCGCCCGGACATCCTCGAAGTCGTTCTCGACAAGCTGCGCGAGTGCGGCGCGCACGTGACGAGCGGCGCCGACTGGATCGAGCTCAGGATGAACGGCGAGCTGAATGCCGTGAACGTGCGCACCGCGCCTTACCCCGCATTTCCGACCGACATGCAGGCGCAGTTCATGGCGCTGAACAGCGTCGCATCCGGAACGGCGCTCGTCACCGAGACGATTTTCGAGAACCGCTTCATGCACGTGCAGGAGCTGAAGCGCCTCGGCGCGGACATCGAGTTCGAAGGCAATACCGCGGTCGTGAAGGGCGTTCCGCACCTCGACGGCGCGACGGTGATGGCGACCGATCTGCGCGCCTCGGCGAGCCTCGTGCTCGGAGGCCTCATCGCGCGCGGCAGGACTAGCGTGGAGCGCGTCTATCACCTCGACCGCGGCTACGAGCGGATCGAGGAGAAGCTGTCCAGGCTGGGCGCTCGCATCGAACGCGTCCGGTAAAGGCACGCCGCTCCTTCGGCGAGAGCTCCGCTCTCGCTTCCGGGCGCGAAAGGCACGCTT
>CAZULX010000284.1:0-6738 GCA_964621335.1 uncultured Streptomycetaceae bacterium | reverse complement strand
GGTAAGCCCGAGGGCTTTCACGAGCTTCGCGTTCTTCACCATCGACTCTTCCACCACCTTGCGGAACTCCGCCGGCTCGCGGATCACGATTGCGGTGGCCTGGAAGGCCATGCCCTTCTTCACGTCCGGCCGCTCCATCGTTTTCACCACCGCCGCGCGCATCCTGTCGATGATCGGCTTGGGCGTGCCCTTGGGGAAGAAGAAACCCTGCCAGCCGCTGTAATCGAAGCCCGGTATGGTGTCGGCGATCGGCGGCAGCGTGGGGAAGAGGGGAGAGGCCTTGGGCAGGCTGTGTGCGATGCCGCGGAGCCGTCCCGCGTTGACGTGGGACATCGCCGCAGGCGCCGGGATCAGCGTCCAGTGCGATTCGCCCGCGACCACCGAGGCGACCGACGGCCCGCCGCCTTTGTACGGCACGTGCAGCGACTCGAACTTCGCGGCCTGCTGGAAGTAAGCGCCCGACATGTGGCTTTGCGAGCCCGCGCCCGCGGAGGCCATCCTGAAATCCTTGGACTTGCCTTTCGCGTGAGCGATGAGCTCCTTGACCGACTTGATCGGCAGCGCAGGATTGACCACGAGGATGTTCGGCGTCTCCGCGAACTGCACGACGTAGGCGTAATCGTTCACGGGGTGAAAAGCGGCTTGCTTCTGCAGGAGCCTCGCGATGGTCGAGGCGGCAGTGGTCGCGCTGATCAGCGTGTAGCCGTCGGGCGACGCGTCCTTGGCGATCTCCATCGCGATGATGCCGGCCGCCCCGGGACGGTTGTCCATCACTACCTGCTGGCCGAGCGCTTCGGAAAGGCTGGTCCCGACGATGCGGCTCAACGTGTCCACGGAGCTGCCGGGTGCGTTCGGTACAATCAGGCGTACCGGCCGGTTGGGATAGTTCTTGGCGGCGTCAGCCGCGGCGGCCGACGCCGCGGCGCCATGGCAGAGCGACAGCAGCGCGAGGCCGCGCAGGGCGAGCTTTAGCGGCGTCATCGAGTTCCTCCTTGTTGTTTATGCAGGCGGACGGTGTACTACCGGCAATTCTGGCTTGAGTGCGGTACCCTATCAAGCAAAATCTGGAGTTAACGCATGACCCAACTGTTCGGACGATGGCTTCCAGTCGCGCTGCTCGCGACGCTCCTCGGCGGTTGCGTCCCGCAACGCAGCACCGACAGCGACCTCGCGGCGCCGCGCTCGCGCGACGAGCTGACCGCCCTCGTGAGCGAAGTGAGGGCGTACGAGCGGCGCATCGGGTTCCAGCCCACGCGTAATTTCCTCACGTTCGCGCAGCACCAGGAGGCCTTCCCGTTCTGCGGTTACGTCTCGCGTCTCTACCTTCCGTATTCGTACGAAGATCCGGCGATCCAGTGGCTCGATTCGGTGAGCGAGCAGGAATGCCAGGCGCTCGGGCAAGACGCCGACGTGTCCTTCGGTCAGACCGAGGCGGTGGGCGAGCGCGAGAGCCCGGTGACCGCTTCCATGCTCGCCGCTCCGGTCGACCGGCTGCTTTATCTCGTGATCCACGAAGACTGCCACGACCAGTTCGAGCTGCCGTACGGGATCGAAGAGGCGGTCTGCAACGTGATCACCTACAACGCGATGGTGAGCTTCGGCAATGAGCGCTTCGGCGCCCTGGGCAAGGAGCGCACGGCCGTTCAGCGCTACGCGCGCGACGGGGCGAGGCACTCGTACCTGACCGTGGCGCACTACGAGCGGCTGGCGGCGCTTTATGCCCGCCACGATCGCGCGGGCATTTCCGCGCCCGCGCTCCTGCGCGAGCGCGAGCGCGTATTCAGACGAGCCGAGCGCGAGCTCGCGTGGCCGCAAGGCACGATGAACAACGTGTGGCTCGCGAACACCATGACCTACACTCGCCATTTCCCGCTCGCCGAGCGCGTGTTCGCGGCGCTGGGGCGCGATCTTCTGAAGACCGTGGTTTTCTTCAAGACCGTCGACGCGATCAAACCGACCGCCGCCGACGTGATGAAGCGATACCGCCTGCAGAGCGACACCACGGTCGAATTCGTGCGCGCTTACGAAGCGGCGATGGTGGAAACGATCGAAAAAACGCTGGCGGAGGTCACCAAAGCGCCGGTTAACCGGAAGTCTTAATTGTCATGGAAAGGAACGGCGTGACGAAGCAATCCCGGGAATCCCCGAGATCGCCACGTCGCAGCGCTCCTCGCGATGACAGAAATACGCGATTCGACTATTTGCCCAGAAAGCCTCGCACCGCCTCGACGAAGCCCCGCGGATTGTCGAGCGTCACGTGATGATCGGCGTCGGCGACTTCCACGACCTCGACCTGCGGCGCGCGCGCCCTCACTTCCCCGACCATCTTCGCGTCGATGCGCTTGCTCAAGGACCCTTTGACGAGCAGCGCGGGAATCTTCACGCGCGCCCACAGAGGCAGCCCGTCGGCGCGCTCGAACATCGCATACACGCTGCGGTCGAACTTGTGCTGCCAGCGTCCGTCGGGGCGTTGCCGTCCGCTGTTCCGCGCCATGTGGCGTATGACTTCAGGCGCCGCTTTCTGCGTGCCCGCGGGCTCGAGCCGATAGCGCGCCACGAGCTCGTCCTGGCTGGCGTAGCTGCTCGCAGGCTTGGCGCCGAACTCGCGCATTTTGGCGATTCGATCCGCGCTCATGAGCGTTCGCGTATCGACGACGACGAGCTTCGCCGCCCGGCCCGGGTGCAGCGCCGCATAGTTGAGCGCCACCATGCCGCCCATCGAATGACCGACGAGGATGAAATCGCGAAGATCGAGCTTCTCGGCAAACGCCTCGATGTCGTCGGCGTAAGTCTGGAACGTGTACACCGGCGGGTCGGCCCACTCGCTGTCGCCGTGGCCGCGCAGGTCGAGCGCGAGCACGTGGTGGTCGGGCGTGAAGCCCGCCGCGACGAAGTCGAACCAGTGCCCGTGCGCTGCGCCGCCGTGCACGCACAGCATGGTGCGTCCGCCTTCGGTCCCGTAATCCAGGTAATGGAGCCGCAGGCCGTTCACTTCGGCGTAGCGGCTTGCGGCACGCGCCGGCACGAGTCCGCTTTCCGCCCCTTCGATACTGCTTTGCGTGCTGCGGCGCGAGGTCATGCCTGTCTCTCCGGTTTCGCCGGTATGCCGCCGCGCCGTACCCATTCGTAACGGCCGCTCAGCGCGTCCGCAACCGCGATCCACATGCGCAGCAGGTGACGCTGCCGCGCGGGCTCGTCGTAATCGACGTACGCCGTGCGGGCGTGCAGCGTGGTGTGGTTGTTGAGGAGCTGGATGTCGCCTTCCTGGAAATCCATGGAGAGCATGAGCTCGGGACGATTGGCGATCGCCTGCACCGTCTCGAGCGCTTCGCGCTGGAGCGCGGTGGGGCGATACGCTTCGCCGAAGCGCGCCGCCGATTCGTAATACGGCAGGCTCACGATGCGCGTGGTGACTCTGCCGTCACGCTCGCTGAACATGGGCAGCGTGAACCAGGGGCTCTCGCCCGCGGGCTCCTCGCCGCGCCAGTCCATGTGAAAATCCCCGTAGAGCGAGTCCAGGAGATCGGGGCGCTCTTCGCGCAGCACGTTGTGTATCGTGAGCGCGCTCACCACTTTGCTCTCGCCGCCGGAGCGCGCGGTGCGCAGGCAGAAAAGCCCCAGCACGTCGATCGGCAGCATGTCGGTGTGGAAATCCATGCGCTGGCTGGTCTGGTAGGCACGGGCGTTGGGATCGCCGATCTCACGCCCTTCGTCGCGCACGTGTCCCAGGAGATGGCCGCGCGCGTTCTGCGAGACCGGCTTGCCCAGGTGCGACATGAGGCCCCAGTAAAGGAGCTCGCAGTCTTCGTCGGAGTAGCGATCGCGCGGGATGCCGCGCAGCAATACGAAACCGCGGCCGTTCTCGATTTCGTCGAGGATGCCGTCTAGGTGCGCGGCGAAGCCCGGCAGGGGAAAGGCGTCGGCCGTGAACGGGATGCCGACACCCACGCGTTTGGCGTGTGCGAGCGCAGAATCGATTTCTTCCACGCTCGCCGCATCGAGGCGGTAGATCCACGACGCGTCGTGCTGCAGCTCGGAGCCGATCCACGCGCCGGGGCCGGTGATCACTTCTCGCTCGCCGCCCGCCGCGCGCGCAGCCGCGTCTTCAGACCCGGCCGCCATCACTCGACGCGTATCTTCGCGCTCTCCACCACTTTCCTCCATTTGACGATTTCGCTGCGTATGATCGCGGCGAACTCCTCGGAGGTGGTGCCCGCGGGCTCGAGCCCCACGGCTGCGAAGCGCTGGCCGAGCGCCTGCGACTTGAGCGCGCGGTTCACTTCGGCATTCACCCGCGCCACGATCTCGCGCGGCGTGCCGCGCGGGGCGAGCATGCCATACCACACGTCGAAGGCGTAACCCGGGACACCGCTTTCGGCCACCGTGGGCACCTCGGGCGCGGCGGCGGAGCGTTTCGCGCCGCTCACCGCGAGCGCGCGCATGCGGCCCGACTTGAGATGCGGCACGACCGACGAGATCCCGATCAGCTGGAAGTGGATCTCGCCGCCGAGCATCGCGGTGAGCGCCGGCCCGGTGCCTTTGTACGGGACGTGGACGAGATCGATTCCGGTCATGACCCGCAGGAGCTCGGTGCCCAGGTGCGACGAGCCGCCGCTGCCGCCCGAGCCGTAGCGCAGCTCCCCGGGCTTGGCTTTGGCGAGTGCGATCAGGTCTTTGATCGAGCTCGCGCCGAGCGATGGAATTGCGACGTAGACGAAAGGCTGCGTGGCGACGCGGGTGATGGGCGCGAAATCCTGCTCGGCGTTGTAGGGAAGCTTGCGATAGAGCGCCGGCGCATACGAAAAGCCGAGGCTCACCAGCACCAGGGTGTAGCCATCGGGGCTCGCTTTCGCCGCCATGTCGGTTCCGATGACCCCGCCGCTGCCGCCGCGGTTGTCGACGACGACCGTCTGGCCCCAGCCCTGCCCCACGTCCTGCGCCACCAGGCGCGCGATGATGTCGGTGCCCCCGCCGGGCGCGAAAGGCACGATGAGGCGCACCGGCCTCTGCGGGTAGCCGGCTCCCGCCGCGGATTTCTGTGCGGCCGCGGGCAGGCTTGCTGCCAGTAAGGCTGCGGCGGCGAGCGCGCACAGCGCGTATGACTTCATGTGAAATGGCATTAAAGCGCCACCTTCTGCCGCTGGCCCGTTTCGGAGGCGCGCACGATCGCATCGAGCAGCCGGTGGCGGCGCACCGCGTGGTCGAAATCCGGCCCGATTGCGGTGTTGGTGCGTATCGCCTGCGTGAAATTCACCCACAACTGCCCGACGTCGTAGCCGGGACCGAGGTTGCGCACTTCCTCGGGCACCCATTTGAGCCGGTCGGGAACCGGCAGCTCCTGCATCGCCTTGTCGTCCTTGCGCCCGCCCATGATCTTGCGCTTGAGCTCCTGCCCCGCCTCTCCGCCGCCGATCAGCATGAGCGTGCCTTCGGTGCCGTAGATTTCGAATCGGTAACCGCTCGCGTGATAGGGATGCACGCCGACGTGCGCATTCACTACCGCGCCGCTTTCGAGCCTGCCGCTCACCATGATGTTGTCGGGCGAGGTGACGTCGACGTATTTCTTGGTATCGGTCTCGTACCACTGCGGCACCTGGGTGCTGACGACCGCGGCGACTTCCGCGATCTCGCCCACGACCATGCACAGCGCGTCGATGGCGTGGCCGAACGTGATCGTGAGCGTGTTCGCGCCGAGCGTCACGTCGCGCTGCCACGTGCGGTCGGCGGTGCGGGTCAGCACGCCGCCGTTCATCTGCGTCATGCCGACCGAGAGCACCTTGCCGACGTAGCCTTCCTGCACCAGCTCTTTCATCCGCAGGTAAGCAGGAGAGGCGCGCCTTTGCAGGCCCACCATCGTTCGCACTTTCATCTTGCGCGCGAGCGCCGCCAGCTCCTCGGCCTCTTGGGTATTCGCGCCCAGCGGCCATTCCGAGTACACGTGCTTGCCCGCCTCGAGCGCGTTCTTCGCGAGCACGTAGTGCTTGGGCACGCGCACGATGACCGCGGTGGCCTCGACGCCGGGGTTCGCGTTCATCGCCTTGTCGTCGCTGTAGGCGCGCTCCACGCCGTATTTCTGCGCGGCGGCCTTCGCGGTCTCATCGTGCGCGGTGCACACCGCGTAGACCTCGGTTTCGGGCAGGCGCTGCAGCGCCGGGAGGTGCGCCGACGGGCCCCAGCGGCCGGTGGCGCCGATAAAGCCTACGTGCAGGCGTTCGGATGTGGTCATGGGTGTCTTCCTCCTTTGGGCGGTAACATGCGCGATCGTATAGCAATTACCGGCGCCGCCCCGGTCGAGGCGGAGTCGGGTTGACAGGAGCAGCGATGATGTCGCAACAGCGTATACAGCGCATGGCGGTCCTCACCAGCGGCGGCGACGCGCCCGGCATGAACGCCGCGGTACGCGCCGCGACGCGCGCGGCGATCGCGCAGGGATGGGAAGTGTACGGCGTGCGTAACGGTTACGCCGGCCTTCTTGCCGACGCGTTCGAGCGGCTGCATGCGCGCGACGTGGGCGGCATCATCCAGCGCGGCGGCACCGTGCTCGGCAGCGCACGCTCGCCGGAGTTTCGCGAGGACGCGTGCTTCGCGCAGGGGCTCGCCCACCTGAAGCAGCGCGGCCTCGACGCTCTCGTCGTGATCGGCGGCAACGGCTCGCAGACCGGCGCCAACCGTCTCGACGCGTCCGGTTTTCCGGTCGTGGGCATCGCATCGACGATCGACAACGACCTCTTCGGGACT
>CAZULX010000283.1:0-14209 GCA_964621335.1 uncultured Streptomycetaceae bacterium | reverse complement strand
CGCGAGCGGCGGCGGCGCGCTCGGCGTGCGCCTCGGAGACGCGCTCCACCAGGGCGGGGGCGTGCAGTTCCGGCCCGAGCTCGGCCTGGGCGACGAAGCCGACGTCGATTACATGCAGAGCACGATAGGTCTCATCTGGCGTGCGCTCGTGCTGTGGATGTTCCTCGTGTTCGTCGTCACCGTCGCCCACTCGCTCGGATAGGTCGTAGCGGCGAAAGCCGCATATAAGCGGGCCTTTGCGCCCGGAGGGGCGGCTCAAGCTGCCCCGAAGGAGCGGCGTTGATCTTTCAGCAAGCGCCGATAGGACGCGAGGCGGCGCTCGGCGATGCGGCCTTCGGCTGCCGCTGCCGCGACGGCGCAACCCGGTTCACTCACGTGTATGCAGTTGCGGAACCGGCACGTCCCTATGAACGGGCGGAACTCGACGAAAGCGTGCGCGGCGTCCGCTGCCGAGAGGTGGACGAGCCCGAACTCCTGAAGACCCGGCGAGTCGATGACGTGCGAGGTCGCGTCGACATGGTAGAGCTCGGCGTGCGTCGTGGTATGGCGGCCGGTGCCCAGGGCGGTCGAGATCTCGGCGACCCGCGCGGGGGCGTGCGGCACCAGCCCGTTGATGACCGTGGACTTTCCCATGCCCGACTGTCCGACCAGCACCGTGGTATGCCCGGAAAGCCGGGGCGTGAGCGGTGCGAGGTCCTCTTTCGCGATCAGTGTGACGACCGGATAACCGAGCTCGCGATAGAGCTCGAGCGCCTCCGAAGCCTCCCGCGCCTCGGGCAGGTCGGCCTTGTTGAGCGCGATCAGCGCGCCGATGCCGGCGTCTTCGGCGCCCACCAGACAGCGGTCGACCAGGTCTTCGCTGTACGAAGGCCGCCCCGCGACCACGACGATGATCTGCGAGACGTTCGCCGCGATGAGCTTCTGGCGCCGCGCGTCCGAGCGGTAGAAGAGCGTCTTGCGCGGCTCGACCGCCTCGATCACCCCTTCGCCCGCGCTCGTGCGCGCCGTGCGCACCCGATCGCCGCAAGCGACGTCGCTCTTGCGCCCGCGGGTGACGCAATCGATCTCGACACCCGAATCGAGCTCCACGCGATAGCGGCGCCCGTACGCGGCGACGACGAGACCGGCCGCCGCCTCCCCTGCGCTGCGCGCTGCGCGCGCCATCAGCTACGGTGCGAAGTCACAGATCGAACAGCGCGTCGAGCTTGGCCGCACAGATGAAGTCGTTCTCCGAGAGACCCTTGATCGCGTGGGTGCTGTATGCGACCCGGCACGAGTTGTAGCCGACGGTGATATCGGGGTGATGATCTTCGCGATGCGAAACCCACGCGGTCGCGTTCACGAAAGCCATCGTCTCGTAGTAATTCCTGAAGGAATAGCTCTTGACGATGACTCCATCCTCCAGCGCCCAGCCTTCGAGCTGCCGCAGCAGGGTAGCGGCCTCCGCGGGCTTCAGGGGATCGACTCCGCCTTCGCAGGGTTTGCACTTGCGAGCCGTCAGATCAGCCATATGGGCCCCCACTGGTTGAATGGTGAATGGTCGATTGTTCAGTGTTTAATGGAAAGCGGCCAGCATTAAACATTAAACATGAAGCACTAAGATGAAGCACTAAGAATTGTCAGGCTGCGCCCTGCAGCCGCGCGATGCGTATGAGCGCGGGCGGGTGTGAATCGTAGAAAGCGGAATGCACCGGGTCGGGCGTAAGGGTCGAAGCATTGTCCTTGTAGAGCTTGACCAGCGCCGAGACGAGATCAACTGCGCTCGCGTGCTCGGCCGCATAGCGGTCGGCTTCGAACTCGTGCTTGCGCGAGTACATCGCGGACAGAGGCTGGAGCAGAAAAGTGAAAACCGGCACGACGAGGTAGAAAAGCACGAGGGCGGTCGCGGTCGATTGGGTCGTCACGCCGAGCCCGCTGTAGAACCAGGGCTCGTGCATGAAGTAGTCCAGCAGAAAAAAGAATCCGAGCGTCAGCAGGAAACCGAGCAGGAGCCTTTTCAGGACGTGCTTCAGCTTGAAATGGCCGAGCTCGTGCGCGAGCACCGCCTCGACCTCGGTCGCGGTGAGGCGCGCGAGCAGCGTATCGAAAAACACGATGCGCTTGGTATTTCCGAATCCCGTGAAGTACGCGTTGCCGTGCGCGCTCCTGCGCGAGCCGTCCATCACCATCAGGGCCTTCACCTTGAATCCGCAGCGGGCAAGGAGGCGCGAGACACGGTCGCGGATCTCGGGATTGTCCAGCGGTGAAAAATTGTTGAACAGCGGCGCGATGACCGTGGGGGCGATGAACGTGACGAAGAGGCTGAAGAAGACGACCACCAGCCAGGCGTACAGCCACCACCACGGGCCGACTTCCTGCATCAGCCACAGTATGGCCGCGATGAGGGGAATCCCGAGGCAGACGCCCACCAGCACGCCTTTCAGCAGATCGACGACGAAGAGCGCCGGCGTGGTCTTGTTGAAGCCGAAGCGCTGCTCGATCACGAACGTTCTGTAGAAGCTCTGCGGCACCTCTATCAGCGTGACGACGACGGACAGGAGCACGACGAACGAGACTTCCCTTCCGATTCCCGGGCCCATGCGCCCCGCCGCGAGGTCGTACAGCCATTGCAGCCCGCCGCCGAACGTGAGCCACAGCACCACGCCCGCATCGATGACGATGGAGACCAGCCGGAAGCGCGTGCGCGCGGCAGTGTAGTCGGCCGCCCGCTGGTGCGCATCGAGGCTCACTTCGCTCGAGAACTGGCCGGGTACCGCATCCCGGTGGCGAAGCACGTGGCCGATGTGCCGCGCGCCGAGCCATAGCTGTAACGCTGTGGCAAGGCCGAGCAGGACGAGGAAGGTGAAACCGAATGCGCTCACGCTGGAGGGAACCTAACTGTGACAGAATAACGGCCGACCGGAGCTGGAATCCATTATGGCACAAGACCCCACCCGCCTCATCTGGATCGACATGGAGATGAGCGGACTCGACCCCGACAAAGATCGCGTGCTCGAAGTCGCCATCGTCATCACCGACCAGGAGCTCAACGCGCTCGCCGAAGCGCCCGTTCTCGTCGTGCACCAGAGCGACGAGGTGCTCGGCGCGATGGACGAGTGGAACACCTCGACGCATGCGAAGTCGGGCCTGGTCGAGCGCGTCAAGGCTTCGACGCTCACCGAGCGCGAAGTCGACGAGCGGATGGTCGCCTTCCTTGCAGATTACGTCCCGCCCGGCGTGTCCCCGATGTGCGGCAACTCCGTGCACCAGGACCGACGGTTCATGGCACGGCACCTCCCGCAGCTCGAAGCCTATTTTCTGTACCGAAACCTCGACGTGAGCACGTTGAAGGAGCTCGCGCGGCGCTGGAAGCCCCAGATCATGACGGGGCTCACCAAGCACGGGAAGCACGAAGCGCTCGCCGATATCCACGAGTCTATCGACGAGCTCAGGTACTACCGCGAACACTTCCTGAAGCTTTGAGGCTCGGGCCTCGCTCTCCCGTTTCCGCGATCGGCCGCGCGCGCGCACGCGGCGGCATCGTGATGCAGATCGTCGGCTGGTTGATGGCGATCGCCGTCATCACCTGGTTCGTTCACGACTGGCTTGCCCGCGAAGAAAATCCCAACCGCGTGCCGATGGTGACCGCCAGCGGCGAGGTCGTGTTGAAGCGCGGGAGCGGGGGCCATTTCATGGCGGGCGGAACGATCAACGGCGAGCCGGTGCAGTTCATGCTCGACACCGGCGCCACTCAGATCGCCTTGCCCAAGGCTCTCGCCGATCGCCTGCGGTTAAAGCGCGGCATGCCGGTCGAGCTCCTCACCGCCGCCGGGCCCTCGCGCGGCTACAGCACGCGGCTCGAGAGCGTCAAGCTCGCCACGATCGAGGGCAAGGACTTGGGCGCGATCATCGTGGACGCGCTGCACCCCGATGTCGTGCTTCTCGGCATGAACTTCCTGCGGCGGCTCGAGATCGTCCAGCGCGGCGACGAATTGATCCTGCGACCCGCTGTCGCTAAACCACCCCCATCCCGCAGCCCCCTCGGTCGCTCCGCGCCCTCTCCCCCCTGAGGGGGAAGGAGAGCTATTCCCTCCCCTTCAGGGGGAGGGTTAGGGTGGGGGTGGTTTTTATCGACCGTCGCCGTGAGGTGGCGCCGAAGGCGTCACCTCACTCCAGACGCAGCTCGCCGTCGAACTTGATGCTGACCGCGAGCTTGCCCACCACCAGCGTCATTTCCGCAGGCAGGTTTTCGTTGCCTTTGAGCGTGCCGTCCTCGAGCGCCTGGCGAACCGCTTTCTCGATCGCGAGCTGGGAATTCACGCCGACGGTCTTCAGGAACTTGCGGATGCTCATGTTCAGTGCTTCGTCGTTCATTCAATCCTCCGTTCTTGCTCTGATGTGCTCGATGAGCCCTCTCGTCGAGCTGTCGTGGTCTTGCGGCGGCATATCGCCGGTGAGCTCGGGCAGGATGCGGTCGGCGAGGCGTTTTCCGAGCTCCACTCCCCACTGATCGAAAGCGTTGATGCCCCAGATCACGCTCTGCGCGTACACCTTGTGCTCGTAGAGCGCGATGAGGGCGCCGAGCGCGCGCGGCGTGAGCGCGTCGATGAGCAGCGTGGAGCTCGGGCGGTTTCCGGGAAACACTTTGTGCGGGGCGAGGCGCGCGATCTCGTCGGGCGCAATTCTCCCTTCGAGCTCCGCACGCGCTTCGGCTTCGGTCTTCCCGCGCATCAGGGCTTCGGCCTGCGCGCAGCAGTTCGCAAGCAGCATCGCGTGGTGCTCGGGTAGGGCGTGGTGCGGCCGGCGGCACGCGATGAAATCGGCGGGAACCACCTGCGTGCCCTGGTGCAGCATCTGAAAAAACGCGTGCTGGCCGTTGGTCCCGGGCGCGCCCCACACCACCGGGCACGTGGCGTAATCGACGGTCTCGCCTGCGAGCGTCACGCGTTTCCCGTTGCTCTCCATCTCGAGCTGCTGGAGGTAATCGGGAAAGCGCCTCAAACGCATGTCGTACGGCAGCACTGCGTGGGCACCGGCGCACAGAAAATCGCCGTACCAAACGCCGAGGAGCGCCATCACGACGGGCATGTTGCGCTCGAACGGCGTGGTGGCGAAATGCGTGTCCATCTCGCGCGCGCCCTCGCAAATCGACTCGAATGCGTCCATGCCCACGGCGGCGGCGATCGGAAGACCGACCGCGGACCACAGCGAGTAGCGGCCTCCCACCCAGTCCCAGAATTCGAAAATCCTTTCCGGTGCGATGCCGAAATCCCGGGCAGCGCGCGCGTTCGCAGTGACTGCGGCGAAATGGAGGCCGCTGCGATCGCCGGCCGCCCGCGCGAGCCACGCGCGCACGGTTTTCGCATTGGTGAGCGTCTCCTGCGTCGAAAAAGTCTTGGACGCGATGATCGCGAGCGTGGTCTCGGGATCCAGGCGGTCGAGCATCGATTGCACGTGCGCGCCGTCGATGTTCGACATGAAATGGACCTTCGGAGTCGCGGCCGCATAGGGCGCGAGCGCTTCGACCGCGAGAGCGGGGCCGAGGTCGGATCCGCCGATCCCGATGTTGATCACGTCCGTGATGTGGCGCCCGGTCGCGCCTGCGACCGCGCCGCCGCGCAGCGCGTCGCAAAAACCGCGCATCTGCGCGCGCACGCGCTTCACGTCGAGCGTCACGTCGTGGCCCTCGAGCACGACCGGGCGATCCGATCGCAACGCCGTGTGCAGCGCAGGACGGTCCTCGGTCGCATTGACGCGCTCGCCCGCCGTGAGCCGCCCGATCGCGTCCCGCAGCGCGCGAGACTCGGCGAGCCCGATGAGCAATCGCATCGTCTCGTCGGTCACGAGGTGCTTCGAATAATCGAGCAGGATTCCGGCGTGCTCGATCGAATGACGCGCAAATCGTCCGGCATCGCGCGCGAAGAGATCGCGCAGATCGAAAGCGGTTGCGCTCCTGTGCCGTGCGAGCGCCTGCCAGGCGGCCGAGCGCGTGAGGGTAGTGGGCATGGACGAGAGCTTCGGAGTGAGGCGAGTCGCGTCCCGATTCTACGCGGAAGAGAGAGCCTTCGCCGCTAGAATGGCACGATGATCGGTCTTTACTCGGCGATCGGCCGCGCGTTGCGCGATACCCTGCAGCCCCGCGTGCTGGCGGTGCTGGTGCTCCCCATGCTGGGCGCGATCCTGTTGTGGTCGCTCCTCGCGTTTTTCTTCTGGGGCGCGTGGACCGGCGCATTGCGGGGGATCCTGGAAGGGACCGTCGTCGCGGGATGGCTCGTGGGGTGGGGCGCGACGTGGGTGCTGGAGAGCCTCGGCGGTCTCGTCGTCATCGCGATTCTGCTGCCGGCGATGCTCGTCACGGCGATACTCATCACCGAGCTCGTCGCGATGCCGGTGATCGTGTCGGTCGCGGGGCGCAGCCATCCGGGGCTGGAGAAAAAGGGCGGCGGCACCACGGTCGGCAGCGTGAGCAACGCGGTGTCGGCGGTGTCGATTTTCGCGGTGCTGTGGGTGATCACACTGCCGCTATGGCTGACCGGCATCGGTGCGGTGGTGCTACCCGCGCTCAATTCGGCCTATCTCAACCAGAGGATTTTTCGCTACGACGCGCTCGCCGAACACGCGAGCCGCGACGAGTACCGGGAGATCGCCCGCCGCAACAGAGGCGCGTTTTTCACGCTCGGCCTTTTCCTCGCGCCGCTCTACTACGTCCCGATCGTCAACCTCGCCGCGCCCGTCGTTGCAGGGCTCGCCTTCACGCACTACTGCCTGAGCGCGCTGCGTGCGCTGCGAGGACGGAAGGAGTGATGGGCGCTGCCGCAAGCGCGTAGGGTGCGTCGATGACGCACCGATGATGGTCGGTGCATTACCAATGCACCGTACGTAGTGCCAAGGCTGCGGAGCGATCGCCAGAGAGCCGAAGGAAAGGAGGTTACGGAGGGAAACCTTGGTTTCCCTCTGTTTCGTTCACCGCCCGGGTTTGCCGCCGCTCTTTGAACGAATCGCTAGATTCGGTCAAAGACGGCGGCAATACCCGGCCCGCCCCCGATGCACATCGTCACCAGCGCATAAAGGCCCCCGGTGCGCGGCAGCTCGGATATCGCTTTGACGGTGAGCACCGCGCCGGTCGCCCCGATGGGATGCCCGAGCCCTACCGCGCCGCCGTTGGGATTGGTTTTCTTGGGGTCGAGCTTGAGGTCGCACGCCACCGCGAGCGCCTGCACCGCGAACGCTTCGTTCGATTCGATCACGTCCATGTCGTCGACGGTGAGGCCCGCTTTCTCGAGTGCGCGGGTGACGGCCGGAACGGGGCCGATTCCCATGATCTTGGGATCGACGCCGGCAAGCCCGTACGACACCAGCCGCGCCATCGGTTTCAACCCGGCCTTTTCCGCCGCGGCCTTCTCCATGAGGACGACCGCCGCCGCGCCGTCGTTGATGCCCGATGCGTTGCCCGCCGTCACGCTGCCTTCCTTCTTGAAGGCGGCGCGCAGTTTCGCCATGCCCTCCAGCGTGGAATCGGATTTGACGTGCTCGTCCTTGTCGAACACGACCGTGCCTTTGCGAGTTTTCAGCTCGACCGGAACGATCTGTTCCTTGAAGTAGCCTTTCTCGATCGCGTTGGCGGCACGGCGATGGCTCTCGACTGCGAACTCGTCCTGCTGCTGGCGTGTGATCTTCCACTGGTCCGCGATGTTCTCCGCGGTGATGCCCATGTGCACCGTATCGAACGGGTCGGTGAGCGCGCCGACCATCATGTCGGTCTGGGTGCTGTCGCCCATGCGCGCGCCCCAGCGCTTGGAGGGGTCGAGAAACCCGCCGCGGCTCATCGATTCGACGCCCCCGCCGACCGCGACGTCGGTATCGCCGAGCTGGATCGATTGCGCCGCGCTGACGATCGCCTGCAGGCCGCTTCCGCACAGGCGGTTGACGGTAAGCGCCGTCGTGTCCTGCGGCAGACCGCCCTTGATGCACGCGACGCGCGAGATGTACATGTCTTTCGCTTCGGTGTGTATGACGTTGCCGAGCACGAGCTGGCCGACCTGGGCAGGGTCGATTTTCGCGCGCTTCACCGCTTCCCGGATGACGGTGGCCGCGAGCTCGCTCGGCGCGACGTCTTTCAGGGCACCACCGTAGTCGCCGATCGCCGTGCGCGCGCCGGAAAGGACTACGACTTCGCGTTCGCTGCTCATGAGGTTCTCCTTGAACTGGTTCGAATAGGATCGCGCTGCGGATACGGACTCGCGGGGAAGCCAGTTTACGCCGTGGCCGGCAGGAGCCGCTAGTGGCGCGTCGCGCTCATTCGAGGGTTGATCGCGGCCGCGAAAAGTTGCTCAGCATCGACGCTGTCGTAGTGGTATGCGCGATTGCAGAACTCGCACGTGACTTCGATGTTCTCGCGCTCCTCGAGGATAGCGCGCACTTCCGCGTAGCCGAGCATCCGCAGCATGGCGCCGACACGCTCGCTCGAGCACGAGCACCGGAAAGAAACGGGCCGCGGCTCGAATACCCGCACGTCCTCCTGGTGAAAGAGGCGGCGCAGCAGCTTGCCGGCCGGCAGCTCGAGGAGCTCCTCTCCCGTGATCGTATCCGCGAGCAGGGTCGCGCGGCTCCAGCCATCCTCGTCGGGCTCGGCGCGCTCGGGCAGCTTCTGGAGGAGGAGCCCCGCGGCACGATCGTCGTTCGCAGTGAGCCACAGCCGCGTGTCGAGCTGCTCGGAGTGCTGCATGTAATGCTCCAGTGAGGCCGCTACACCGGCAGGATCGATTGCCACCACGCCCTGGTAGCTCTGCTTCCCGGCGCCCGGGGCGAGCGTAATGACGAAGCGGCTTTTGCCGAGCAGCTGCGCCAGGTCGGCTCCGGCGTCGAGCTCGCCGTTCCACTTCGCCGTCGCGCGCAGCGTCTGCTCGCTCGTGCATTCGACCACGATCAGATTCACCGGTCCGCTGCCCTGGAGCTGGAGGATGATCGCGCCCTCGAACCTGAGCGTCGCGGCGAGCAGCGCGCCCGCGGCCATCAGCTCGCCGAGCACTTTGCGCAGCACCGGCGGATACTGGTGACGCTCGAGCACGGCGCGCCAGGTCGCATCGAGGTGGGCGACTTCGCCGCGTATCGGCGCGCGCTCGAAAAGGAACCGTTGCAGGGTGTCGTTCATGGCTCTCATTTTTTCGATAAGCCCGATTGGACCGTCCTCCCTCACAATGATTCCGGCGTCCGCCAACACGAGCCTGGGCGTATGCCGAAGCCTTGCTCCTTGCGCCGATTACTCCCCTCCTCGGCGTTGAGGAGGGGTAGGGGGAGGAGCTACTTAAACTCCGCGAGCGTCAGCGTAGCGGAGGGGTAGGGGGAGGGTCTAGTTCACCGCCCGGGCCGCCTCGGGGACCCGCCGATACAAGCGATAGCGTTCGGCGCGGTCCCCGGGCCTGTTCCCCTCCCAGATCCTGATCCAGTTCCCCGGCGGCGGCTTTTCCTCCTGCGGGATGCCCTGCACCAGCATGAGGTCGCAGTCGCGCCGCCTCTCGGCGGCTTCTTCGCGGTAAGTCACGATGCCCGCGAAATAGTGCAGCATCGCGCGCTGTGCCTCGCCGAGATCGCGGCTAGAGACGCAGCGATAGGTCGCAGGCAGCGCGGGGGTCATGGCAGCGATCATCCCGCGGTAGCTCTTGCCCGTATCGACCCAGCCGATGAAGAGCGTCGCGGCGAGGCCCCAGGTGGCGGTCACGCCCGCCGCCCAGACGAATGCGGGGCGCTGCGGGTTGCGCGGAAGCTTCACGAGCACCGCGAACCATGCCGCCGTGTACATGAGCCCGAGCGCGAACGGAATCACCCGGAAACCCGGGGTGTAGCCCGGCTGCATGCGGTGCAGATGCGCGTGCAGTCTGGGCGGTACCCCGAGCTCCAGCCCCGACCAGTACACCCACCCGACGAGGATGAAGAACGTGAAGCCCATGACGCTGAACCAGTACCAGGCGTTGGCGGCGCCGCGCCTCAGCGTGTCTACGCCCGTGCTCGCCAGCAACGCGAGCGGCACCAGCAGCGGCATCGCATAAAGCTCGCGCTTGTCGGCGGCCTCGGAGAGCGCGAGCAGCGTGATGACGAGGCCTGTCAAAGGCAGCGTAACGAGCGGCTTCACGGGCCCGCTGCCGAAGGCGCGCCACAACGCCCACAGCGCGAGCGGCCACACCGGCCACGCGTACCACGGCAGCACCCGCAGGTAATAGAGCCCGCCGCCTGCGCCTCGAAACAGCCGCCGCACCGTGTCCGCTTCGAGCCACATGCGGAAAAGCTCGGGAGAATAGTTGTGAAGCATGAGCGGCCAGACCGTGAGCCAGGGCAGTGCCGCGAGCAGCGCGACACCGAGCGACGCCGCATAGGTGCGCGTTCGCCACGCGCTGTTCACCAGCGGGACGAGCACCGCGATCAGCGCGACCACCACGGCTTCGGGTGTGCCGAGCGACAGGAACACGACGCCCACGCCGGTCCCGAGCCACACGCCGCCCACGGACCCCCGCAGCGCCCGCGCACAGCCGTAGTACGCCATCGCGAATCCGGCCGCGGCCGCCACGTGCGGCACGAGCTGGTGGCTGCGCAGCACGAGACCGAAGCAGCCGAGGAGCAGGGCGGTCGCGAGCGCCCCCGAGCCCGGCCCGTTCAGCTCGCGCCCTGCGAGGCCGCAGAAAATCAGTGCCAGCGCCATATAGAAACCGGTGGCGAGCCGCGCGGCGTCGTGCAGGGGAAGCGGCGGCGAGAAGAGGATGCCCGAGAGCGCGGCGCTCATGTAGTAGAGCGGCGGCTCCTTCAGGAAAGGCTCTCCCGCGAGCGCCGGCGCGATCCACGATCCGCCGCTGATCATTTCGTACACGACGCCGAAGGTATAAGCCTCGTCGGGTTTCCACGGGTCGTGCGCAACCAGTCCGGGGACGATCCAAGCGAGACACAGCAGCGCTATCAGGAGACGGCGCTGCGAGATCACGAAGAGAGAGGGCCAGCGCGACGAATGCGCATCGGTCGTTCGTTGTGGGGGAGTGGCCGATTATCTCACTTCGCTCGCGCATACCGCGCGCGTATTCGGTGCGCCGCGCACCGATAGCGTGCATGGAGCGTTCGCCGTCGACGCGCTCCACGACCCTCACGTCATGTTCCGTCGCTCCCAAATGTCGAGCAAAAACAGATGTGTCAACGGCCCGCACAGCCGTGGGACACAACCTGGTATGCATCGTGCAAAAGGCATCGCCCGTATCGAATTCAAAACGAGGAGCAGGCGATGTCCGCATTCAGGAATCCTTTCGATCCCGATGTAAAGCTGGGCGCCGGTTGTGCGTGTGGCCAGCACGCGAGCGCAGCCGAGCACGCGGCCGCGCTCGGCGATGCCGAGGCGCTCGGCAGCCGCGCCGTAGAGAACGCTGTCATGCGCGCGCTTTTCCCGCACGACGAGACGCGGCGGCGCTTCATCAGGGCCGTGGGGGCGGGCACCGCGCTCGCCGCGGTGTCGACGCTCTTCCCGCTGGGAGCGGCGAAGGAGGCTTTCGCGCAGAGCGGCAGGATCGAGAAGCCCAACCTCAAGGTCGGCTTCATCCCGATCACCTGTGCGACGCCGATCATCATGTCGCAGCCGATGGGTTTCTACGGGCGCCAGGGGCTCAACGTAGAGGTCGTCAAGACCGCCGGCTGGGCCGTGATACGCGACAAGACGATCAACAAGGAGTACGACGCGGCGCACATGCTCTCGCCCATGCCGCTCGCGATCACGCTCGGGGTCGGCGCGAAGCCGCTGCCCTACACGATGCCCGCGGTCGAGAACATCAACGGTCAGGCGATCACGCTCGCCATCAAGCACAAGGACAAACGCGACCCGAAGCAGTGGAAAGGCTTCAAGTTCGCCGTGCCTTTCGATTACTCGATGCACAACTATCTGCTGCGCTACTTCGTCGCCGAGCACGGCCTCGACCCCGACCGTGACATCCAGATCCGCTCGGTGCCGCCGCCGGAGATGGTGGCGAACCTGCGCGCGGACAACATCGACGGCTTTCTCGCGCCCGACCCGGTCAACCAGCGCGCGGTGTACGACGGCGTCGGATTCATCCACATCCTCACCAAGGACATTTGGGAAGGCCATCCGTGCTGCGCTTTCGCCGCCAGCAGGGAGTTCGTCACGCAATATCCCGGTACCTATCGCGCACTCCTGAAGTCGATCATCGACGCGACGGCGTTCGCCGCCAAGCCCGAGAACCGCAAACAGATCGCAGAGGCGATCGCGCCCGCCAACTATCTCAACCAGCCGGTGACCGTGGTCGAGCAGGTGCTGACGGGCACATTCGCCGACGGCCTGGGCAACATACAAAAAGAACCCAACCGCATCGGCTTCGATCCTTTCCCGTACCACTCTTTCGCGGTGTGGATACTCACGCAGATGAAGCGCTGGGGACAGCTCAAAGGCAACGTCGATTACGCGAAGGTGGCGCGCGAAGTGTTTCTCGCCACCGACGCCGCGAAGCTCATGAAAGAGGCCGGCATGAAAGCGCCGGGAGCGCCGAACAAGAGCTTCACCGTAATGGGCAAGGTCTTCGACCCGACCAAGCCCGAAGCCTACCTCGCGAGCTTCCCGATCAAGAGGACTGCGTGAGATGAAAAGCCTGAATGCGTGGGGCGCGCCGCTGCTCTCGATCGTGATCCTGCTCGCGTTTCTCGGCATCTGGCATGCGGCGACGCTGCCCGAGACCGGCAGGCAGGTCGTCACCGACGAGTACGCCGCCCTCGTGGGGAATGCCGCCGCAACCGGCCAGAAGTCCGCGCTGCCGGGGCCCGCCGACGTGGGGCGCACGCTGTGGGGGCATCTCAACGACCCGTTCTACGACAAGGGGCCGAACGACAAAGGCATCGGCATCCAGCTCGGGTACTCGATCGCGCGCGTGGCGCTCGGGTATTTTCTCGCAGCGCTGGTCGCGATCCCGATCGGCTTCCTGATCGGCATGTCTCCGCTCGTCTATCGCGCGCTCGATCCATTCATCCAGGTGCTGAAGCCGATATCGCCGCTCGCGTGGATGCCGCTCGCGCTTTTCACGCTCAAGGACAGCTCGGTGTCGGCGATCTTCGTCATCTTCATCTGCTCGATGTGGCCGATGCTCATCAACACCGCATTCGGTGTCGCGGCCGTGCGCAAGGAATGGCTGAACGTCGCGCGCACCCTCGAAGTCGGTCCTTTCCGCAGGGCATTCCGGGTGATCCTGCCCGCCGCCGCCCCGACCATCATGACGGGAATGCGGATCTCGATCGGCATCGCGTGGCTGGTCATCGTCGCGGCCGAGATGCTGGTCGGCGGAACGGGCATCGGATATTTCGTCTGGAACGAGTGGAACAATCTCTCGATCGCCAACATCATCAGCGGCATTCTCGCGATCGGACTCGTCGGCATGATGCTCGATCTCACGCTCGCGAAGGCGACGAAGCTCGTGACTTTTCCGGAATGACGCACGGATTACGGAGCACACATGCTTGCCACTGAACCGCTCATCCGCATCGAAGGCATAGCCAAGCGCTTCGCGGCCGCGACCGTTTTCGAGAATCTGCACTTCTCGGTAGAGGCGGGGGAGTTCGTTTGCCTCATCGGGCATTCGGGCTGCGGCAAGACGACGATCCTCAACGTGCTCGCGGGCCTCGACGAAGCGAGCGAAGGCTACGTTTTCGTCGCCGGACGCGAGGTGAGCGGCCCCAGCCTCGATCGCGCGGTGATATTCCAGGGTCACGCGCTGATGCCCTGGTTCACCGTCATGGGGAATATCGCTTTCGCGGTGTCCTCGCGCTGGCCCGAATGGAAGAGCGAGCAGGTGCGCGCGCACTGCCAGAAGTACATCGATCTCGTGAACCTGACCGGGGCCGAGAAAAAGCGTCCAGCCGAGCTCTCGGGCGGCATGAAGCAGAGAGTAGGCATCGCCCGCGCGCTCGCGATCGAGCCCAAGATGCTGCTCATGGACGAGCCTTTCTCCGCGCTCGACGCGTTGACCCGCGGCGTGCTGCAGGAGGAGGTGTTGCGCATCTGCGCCGAAACGCAGCAGACGGTTTTCATGATCACGCACGACGTGGACGAGGCGATCCTGCTCGCCGACAGGATCGTCCTCATGACGAACGGCCCGCACGCGCAGATCGCGGAGATCGTCGTCAACACGATGCCCCGCAGTCGCACGCGCCACGATCTCCACAAGCATCCGCACTATTACCGCATCCGCAATCACCTGAT
>CAZULX010000282.1:0-3354 GCA_964621335.1 uncultured Streptomycetaceae bacterium | reverse complement strand
AAGCTGTTGACGGTCTGGATGTAGTTATCCAGGCTGCCCGCAGCGGGTATCGGTAATGCGTATGCAGTCATTGCCATGTCCCTTTTTCTCGGTCTGAAAAGGAGTTTAGCACTCCGTGTATAAGAGTGCCAAGAGGCGACTAAGTTCCCGGAGCCGCGCCAGCGGCCTCACAGAAAACGCTTTCCCGCCAAGGTGTTGAATAGGTCAGTGAGCACTCACCGTGGTCGGAATTCGGCGACGTGGCGGGCAACCGAAAGCCACGCACCCAGCCACGCGAGCCCCGCGGCGAAGAGGAGCACGCTCGCCGCGTCCGCTACGCTCAGATAGCGAAGCTCCCAGCGCGCGCCGTACAAATACGACAGATCGATGAGCGCCGCGTTCAGGACGGTCATGACGACCCACACCAGAGCGCATCCGGCGAGCCCGCCGAGAAGCCCGAGCAGGGTACCGTAATACAGAAAGGGCCGGCGGATGA
The DNA here is from genome assembly GCA_964621335.1 of uncultured Streptomycetaceae bacterium. Taxonomy (GTDB): domain Bacteria; phylum Pseudomonadota; class Gammaproteobacteria; order Burkholderiales; family SG8-41; genus JAQGMV01. Next base: position 2,879 of record CAZULX010000282.1, on the reverse strand, counting down.
AGCCCGGAGTCGCCCCGATCAGCGTCGCGATCTCGATCTCGTCGCGCTGCGTGAGGATCTGCAGCCGGATGGTATTGAACGTGACGGCGACGAGTGCGAAAGCGAGGAGCGTGGCGAGCAGCAAGACCGCCACGCGCCCGAGCCGCAGCACGGCGTCTAGCCGCCGGGCCCATTCGGTGTCGAGTTGCACGAAAGCGACTTTCGGCCAGCCCGCGATCTCGGCGCGCAGGCGCTCGAGCCCGCCGGGGTCCGTATCGCGCGCGTCGACGACGAACGCGTCCGGCAGCGGGTTTCCACCGAGCCCTTCGGCGAGGCCCGCCATCCCGGTCGCGCGCTTCATCTCTTCGAAAGCCTGCTCACGCGAAACGTAGCGAACCCCGGCCACCGCCGCGTGTTTTCCGAGCCGCGACTCGATTTCCTTCCCGTCCGCCCGGGACGCGTCGCGCGCGAGGAAAACCGAAAGCTGCGGCTCGGGCGTAGCGGCGCCGGCCGCGCTCTGAAGATTGACGAGCCCGAGATAGAGCGCGGCCGGCAGCGCCAGCGCGATCCCCAGAACGACCACGTTGAAAAGCGTGGAAAGCGGGAAGCGCGCGAGCCGGGCGCAAGTGCCGCCGAAGGCTCGCGCCTGCTGGCCGAGCCAGACTGTCATGCGGGGACGGCGGGTTCTGCGCCTATCCTGCCCGACGCCAACAGGACGAGTCGCGGCGCCAGGTTGTCCACGAGTTGCGTGTCGTGGGTCGCGAGGATCACCGTCGCGCCGACCTGGTTGAAAGACCTGAAAAGCTCACCGATTTCCGCGGCGTACGCCGCGTCGAGGTTCCCCGTCGGCTCGTCGGCGAGAAGGATCGAAGGGCGATGGACGATCGCGCGGGCGATGCAAAGGCGCTGCTGTTCGCCTCCCGACATCGTGATCGGCATCGCCTTCTCCTGGCCCAGAAGACCGACCTTGTCGAGCGCCGCGCGCACCCGGCGCGCCGCCTCGCGCCTGTCGTAGCCCAGGATGCTGAGCGGCAGCATCACGTTGTCGAAAACGCTGCGGTCGAAAAGGAGCTTGTGGTCCTGGAATACGAGGCCGAAGTTGCGCCGCAGGTAGGGAATCGCCCGCGCGCGCAGCGTGCCGACGTTCTGACCGTTGACGACCACCGTGCCGCGCGTCGGCCGCTCGATTCCGGCGATGAGCTTCAGCAGGGTGCTTTTCCCCGCGCCCGAATGGCCCAGGAGGCAGATCATCTCGCCTTCGGCGACCGCAAGCGTCGCCTCCTTCAGCGCTTCGAACCCGCCCGGATAGCGCTTGGTCACTCCGGAGAGTGCGATCACCGCTCGTCGTCGCCCAGCAGCGCCGCCACGAAGTCGCGGGCATCGAAAGGCCGCAGGTCGTCGAGGCCTTCGCCCACCCCGATGAAGCGCAGCGGTATGGGCGCCGACGCGTTCGCTTTGGCACGGGTGTGCGCGATCGCCGCGATGACGCCGCCTTTCGCCGTGCCGTCGAGCTTGGTCATCACGAGACCCGTGACGCCGAGCGCGTCGTCGAACGCCCTCACCTGCGCGAGTGCGTTCTGTCCGGTGTTCGCATCGAGGACCAGCAGCACCTCGTGCGGCGCGCCGGGAAGCGCCTTGTCGATGACGCGCTTCACTTTCCGGATCTCTTCCATGAGGTGCAGCTGCGTCGGGAGCCGGCCCGCCGTGTCGGCGAGCACCACGTCGATGCCGCGCGCGATCGCGGCGTTCACCGCGTCGAATATCACCGCCGCCGCATCGCCGGATTGCGGCGCGACCACCGTGACGTTGTTGCGCTCGCCCCACGCCACGAGCTGTTCGCGCGCTGCGGCGCGAAACGTGTCGCCGGCGGCGAGGAGGACTTTCCTGCCTTGCTGCTGATAGTAATGAGCGAGCTTGCCGATCGAGGTCGTCTTGCCCGCGCCGTTCACGCCGGCGAGCATGATGACGAAAGGTTTCTTCGCGCTCACGTCGAGCGGCTGCGCGAGAGGCTCGAGGAGCTCGAGGAGAAGCTCGCCGAGCGCCTCCCTCAATTCGCTCGCGTCGGTGCAGCCTTCGCGCCGCGCGCGCGAGCGCAGGTTCTCGATCAGGAACTCGGTCGCGGCGACACCGACATCGGACGAGAGGAGCACGGTCTCGAGCTCTTCATAGAAAGCCTCGTCGAGCTTGCGACCGGCGCCGAAGAGCCCCGACAGACGGCCGCCGAGCTGTTGTCGCGTCTTGGCGAGGCCTGACTTGAGCTTCGAGAACCAGCCCGTGGAAGCGCTCGCCGCTTCGCCAGCCGCTTCGGTCGCCGGACGCGGCTTGGGCTTGAGGAAACCAAACATGAGTAAGACAGTCTGAAATGCAGAGGGGACATAAACGCGTCGCCGGTGTATGTGCCTGACGCCGGTCGACCGCGCGGAATTGGTTACAATTCTACCCCAACCTTCAGGCTCGCCACCCCCAAGCGCAATGACCATGCACCTCTTTCCGGTGCGTCTGCTCGCGTTCCTGCTGCTCCTTTTTTCTTTCGGCTCCGGTGCAGCGCACGCGGCCGCCGGGAGCGCATCGCGGGTGTGGGAAGGAGAGCTCGGGAACGGCATGCGCGTGCTGGTGAAACCCGACACCCGCGCGCCCGTGGTCGTGTGCATGGTCTGGTACAAGGTCGGCAGCATGGACGAGAGGAGCGGCACGACGGGCGTCGCGCACGTCCTCGAGCACATGCTGTTCAAAGGCACCAAGGCCGTTCCTGCGGGCGAGTTCTCGCGCATCATCTCCGAGGCGGGCGGACGCGACAACGCCTTCACCAGCCGCGACTACACGGGTTATTTCCAGACGCTGCACAAGTCGCAGCTCGGGCTCGCGATGAAGCTCGAAGCCGATCGCATGGTGAACGCGAT
>CAZULX010000281.1:0-8503 GCA_964621335.1 uncultured Streptomycetaceae bacterium | reverse complement strand
ATGAATCCTAAGTCGGAGATATCGCTGAAGCGGCGGCGCCTTGCAGGGCTTTTGCTGCTCGCGGGCGCGCCGCTTCCTACGCTCGCGGCAGCTCCGATGACGCAGGCCAAGTCGCGCAATCTTCCGGTCATTAACGTCCGCGCTTTGGGAGCCTTCGGCGACGGTAAGCTGCCGGATCTGTCGCAGGTGCAGGCGGCCTTTCAGAGGGCGGCTCAGCACCCGGCCGGTGCGGTGGTGCTTTTTCCGCCCGGCGAGTACTCCCTGGGCGCCGCGGACGAGGCCTATCTCGCCGTCGGTACGCGCCTTCAGAACGTGCGGGTGGTCGGCGAACGGGCCACGATCACGTGCCGAAGCGTCAACGGTGCATCGAGCATGTTCGTGTTCGAGGGCTGCCGCAACGTCACGATCGAAGGGCTGACCTTCAGGGACCATGGCCTTAGACGGGACGTCGGCGTTCGGGGTGCCGCCGCAATCCGCCTCGCCAACGAGGAGGGAAGGCCGTGCGAGAACATCGAGATCCGGGACTGCAAATTCGATTCGGTCATGAGCGCCTTCGTGTGCCGGGAAACCGACAAGCGCGTACGCACTCGCGGCATCCGCATGACTAACCTCGAAATCAGCCGTTCCTACTACGGCCTGAGCTTCCAGCACAACGGCGATGACGTGGTGGCGCGCGCGATACGCTGCAATGACGTGAAGCGCTCGTATTTCCCGTACGGCATCGACAATCACGATATCGAGGTCGAAGCCGTCAACAACGCCACGGGTTTTACGGACGCCCTCATCAAGTGCTATCACCGGGACACGTCGAACGTTCGGCTGAAGCTCAAGTCGCGCGGCAAGCGCGGCGGTGACTGCATTGTCAATTTCGACCATCATAACGAGGTTCCGAACCTCGCGCTGCGCAATATCAAGGTCGATCTCGACGTCGACGATGTCGACTGTGACCTCGATGCCGCAATCATGTTTCGCGCGCTCGATCGTAACGAGCTGCTGGAGAGACAGACGAACCGGCGCTGGGAGGGGATCAGCATAGACGGCGACGTTCGCATCTGCAAAAGCACGAGTCTTTTCGACTTCCGGAGCGTGGGCAAGGTGCCCGGAACCGTCTATATCGGGCCGCGTCTCGCGCGGCATCCGAAATTGCCCAGGGCATTTCCGGGTTATGCGGTGCAGGTTGCAGCAACGTAATCGTGAGTGACGCTGCAGCGCGGAGTATCGATCGCAGTAAACGCTAGCGCCCCGGCGCGATCAGCGGTCGGATCGGATAGGCGGGTCTCCGGCCGATCAGCATGTCGTCGAAGCCATCGCCGAACGGATGCCTGACGATGCCGGAGAGGAGGCGATTGCCGAAGCGGTGTCCGGGACGATAATTCTCCTGATCGGTTTCCAGTCGGCGACAGTTGATGACGTCGAGCCGTTCTACGAGGAGCTTTTCGACCATTGCGGGCGCCAGACTGGCCTCGTAGGTCTCGTCGCCGTCGACCAGGATATATACATACGTCGGCCTCCACGTCTGCAAACATCCGCCGCACGACATAACCTTTGCCCTGCAGTCGCTCCCGGTATACGGAAGCGCCGGCGGCGCACGCGAGCTTCGCGGTGTCATCACGCGAGTTGTATAATCGGCTGAACCTTTGGTTCTCCCTCACGACGAGACCGGCTGTTGCGGCCCGGCTCACTTCCGAACGACGATTTTCAAGAAAGCGCGCATGACATTCGACGCGAAGCGTCCCGATCTGACCGTAGGTGTCATCGGCACCGGCGCCATGGGGCGCGGCATCGTACAGGTCGCCGCCGCCGGCGGCATGAACGTGCTGATCACCGACGCGCGGCCCGGTGCGGCGCAGGAGGCGTGGGAGTTCGTCGGAAAAATGCTCGGCCGCGCGGCGGAGAAGGGCAGTATCACGCGCGACGAGGCGGATGCCGCAACCAAGCGCATCACCATCGTCGATTCGCTGGCGGACCTCAAATCCTGCCACGTGGTGATCGAAGCCATCGTCGAGAACCTCGACGCGAAGCGGGAGCTTTTCGCCCAGCTTGAGGCCATCGTCGGCCCCGATTGCATACTGGTATCGAACACTTCATCGCTGTCGGTGACGACCATCGCCGCCAAGCTCAAGTCGCCGCAGCGCTTCGCAGGCTTTCATTTCTTCAACCCAGTGCCGCTGATGAAGCTGGTCGAGGTGATCGACGGGCTGCATACCGAGAACTGGGTGTCGGAAGCGCTGATGGCGATCGGCCGGCGCATGACGCGCGAGCCGGTGCGGCTCACGGATGCGCCGGGCTTTCTCGTGAACCAGGTCGGCCGCGGCTTTACCCTGGAGGCGGCGCACCTCGCTTACGAAGGTGTTGCGGATTTCGCCACAGTGGATCGCGTGATGCGCGAGGTCGCGGGCTTCCGCATGGGACCGTTCGAGCTGATGGAGCTCACCGGCCTCGACGTGACCCAGCCCGCCTCGGCGCTCATTTACAACCAGTTTTTTCAGGAGCCTCGCTACCGCCCCAACTTGATCATGCAATCGCGCTACGAAGCCGGTGTGCTCGGGCGCAAGACCAAGAAGGGGTTCTACGACTACGACGCCGAAATGAAGGCGATCGTGGCGCCTGAGCCGGCTGCGCCGACCGATAAGCCTTCGAGCGTATGGATAAGCCGCGCGGACGAGCACGGGCACAAGGTATTGAGCGATCTTCTCGGTAAGCTCGGCGCGAACATCGAGACGTCCGCCGCGCCCAGCGCGAAGGCGCTGATACTCGTGACCCCCATCGGTGACGACGCCACGACCTGCGCAACCGGGGAAGGTCTCGACGCGAAGCGCACCGTCGCCGTCGACACCTTGTTTCCCATGGTCAAGAGGCGAACGATCATGGGAACGCCCATCACCGACCCCGCGTACCGTCGTATGGCGCACGGTCTCCTCGCATCCGACGGCGTGGCTGTGACGGTGTGCCGCGACAGCCCGGGATTCATCGCCCAGCGCATCGTCGCGATGATCGTCAACATCGGCTGCTCGATCGCGCAAAGCCGCACGGCGGAGCCCGCCGACATCGACAAGGCCGTGACGCTCGGATTGAATTATCCCAACGGCCCGTTCAAGTTCGGCGACGTGCTCGGTCCGCAGCGAATTCACAAGGTGCTTTCCTCGATGCAGCGCATCTATGGCGATCCACGTTATCGGCCCAGCATCTGGCTTTCGCGCCGCGCGGGCCTCGGGGTCTCACTGCTCACTCCCGAACCTTAAAGTTTCCCTCACCCCGCCCGGACGGCAGAGGGCGAAAGAAAGGACATCACCATGCTCGACGCATACATCTACGAAGGCCTGAGGACGCCGTTCGGCCGCCACGCCGGTACGCTCGCGAAAGTGCGGCCGGACGACCTGCTGGGCGACGTGATCAGGAACGTGATGAAGAATTCGGCTTTCAAGCCCGAGCAGGTCGACGACCTCGTGGTCGGCTGCGCGAATCAGGGCGGTGAAGACAGCCGCTGCGTGGCACGCCACGCGGGCCTCGTGGCGGGGCTGCCCATCGAAACGCCCGGAACGGTGCTCCAGCGCAATTGCGCGAGCGGGCTCGACGCTCTGGTTTATGCATCGCGCGCGATCACGTGCGGGGAGGGCGACGTCCTCCTGGTGGGCGGCGTCGAGAGCATGAGCCGCGCGCCCATCGTCATCGGGCGCTCGGAGTCCGCATTCGGGCGCGACCAGAAGATGTTCGACAGCACGATCGGCCCGCGCTTTTCGAACCCCAAGCTCGTGAAGCGCTTCGGCGACGATCAGATGCCGCAGACGGCGGACAACCTCGCGCGCGAATACAAGATCACTCGCGAAGAAGCCGACACCTTCGCCGCACGCTCGCAGCAGCGTTACCAGATCGCGAAGGGGGAGGGGTTCTTCTCGGGCGAGATCTCGCCGGTGGAGCTTCCGCCCAGCCGTAAAGGACCTGTGCCTCCGGTCACCGAGGACGAGCATCCGCGTCCCGGCAGCGACGTCGAGACGCTCGCCAAAATGCGCCCGTTATACGAGGGCGGCGTGACGACGGCGGGAAATGCCTCCGGCGTCAACGATGGCGCGGTTGCGATCGTGCTCGGCTCCAAGCAGGCGGGCGACAAGGCGGGCGTGAAAGCGATCGCGCGCGTCATCGCCACCGGCGCCGCCGGCGTGCCGCCGAATATCATGGGCATCGGACCGGTGACGGCGTCGCAGAAAGCGCTTGCTCGCGCCGGACTCACGATCAAGGACATGGACGTGATCGAGATCAACGAAGCCTTTGCGGCGCAGGTGCTGTCGTGCCTGAAAGGGCTCGGCGTCGCTGGCGACGACAGCCGCGTCAATCCGAACGGCGGCGCGATCGCGGTGGGCCATCCGCTGGGTGCCTCGGGGGCGCGGCTTGCGCTCACCGCGGCGCGTCAGCTCCAGCGCAGCGGCGGACGCTACGCGCTCGTGACCCTGTGCATCGGCGGCGGCCAGGGACTGGCGGCGATACTCGAACGGGTGTGACGCCAGACTACAAGTCTGTGACGCTGACCGGCGGCGCGTTCCGCTGGGACGATCCGCTGGCGATGGAAGGCGAGCTGACGGCCGACGAGCGCATGATCCGCGATGCCGCGCGCGAGTATGCGCAAGGAAGGCTCCTGCCGCGCATCCGGCAATGGAATCGCGACGCGACTTTCGACCCGGTGGTCATGCGCGAAATGGGCGAGCTCGGCTTTCTGGGCGCACCGCTGCAGGGCTACGGCTGCGCAGGGATAGGCTATGTCGCCTTCGGTCTCGTCATGCGCGAGCTCGAACGAGTCGACACCGCGTTTCGTTCCGCGTGCGCGGTGCAGACTACGCTCAGCATGACGCCGATCTATGCGTATGGCAGCGAAGCCCAGCGCGAGAAATATCTGCCGCGCATGGCGCGCGGCGAGCTGCTCGGGTGTTTCGGCTTGACCGAGCCCGACCACGGCTCGGATCCGGGCGGCATGAAAAGTCGCGCCCGGAAAGGCGCGGGCGGCTGGGTGCTCACGGGCACCAAGCTCTGGATCACGCACGCGCCGATCGCCGATCTCATGATCGTGTGGGCGAAGGACGAATCAGGCGTGATCCGCGGTTTCATCCTGGAGCGCGGGATGAAGGGGCTCGGCACGCGCAAGATCGAAGGCAAATTCTCGGTGCGCGCGTCACCCACCGGTGAGATCGTGATGGACGAGGTTTTCGTCCCCGACGACAACCTGCTTGCCGGCGTCGAAGGGCTGAAAGGGCCTTTCGGCTGCCTCAACAACGCGCGCTTCGGCATCTCGTGGGGCGCGCTCGGCGCCGCCGAATGCTGCTGGCACACGGCCCGCGACTACGTCATCGGACGCAGGCAATTCGGGCGGCCGCTGGCGGCGAATCAGTTGATCCAGAAGAAGCTCGCCGACATGCAGACCGAAATCGCGCTCGGACTCCTCGCCTGCCTGCACTTGAGCCGGCTGTGGGAGGAGGGACGGGCAACGCCGGAAATGGTGTCGCTCCTCAAGCGCAATTCGGCTGGCAAAGCGCTCGAAATCGCCCGCGCCGCGCGCGACATGCTCGGCGGCAACGGCGTATCGGATGAATATCCGGTGATCCGACATCTCCTCAACCTGGAGACCGTGAATACGCTCGAAGGAACGCACGACATACATGCACTGATTCTGGGTCGTGCCCAGACCGGGATTGCGGCCTTCTAAGTGGAACGTGGGAGCCGCGAACCGGTTGTAGGTCTGTTTAACATAATAACCCTTATACGCATTAAACCGGACCCCAAAGGTTGCCCCCCATGGAGCCCGCACGCGCGACTGCTGTCACCGGATGGCTCCGGCGCGCACCAGCGCATCGGCAACGTCCTGGCGGCCGCGGTCGAGCGCGACGCTGAGCGCGTTGTATCCGAAGGCGCTCGTGTAGTTCACGTCCGCGCCATGCTCGAGAAGCAACAGCACCATCGGCAGATGCCCTTCACGCGCCGCCATCATGAGCGGCGAGGTCCCGTTCTGCGCGGTCGCGTTGACTTGTGCCCCGCGCGCGATGAGCATGCGGGCAACTTCCATCTGACCGGTCGCGGCGGCGTACATGAGCGGCGTCCAGCCCGGGTGGTTGACCTCCGCGCCCGCGTTCAACAGGAGCTTCACGATGTCGACGCGGCCCCTGATCGCCGCGTGCATGAGCGCTGTTTCCCCTTGGGCATTGCGGACGTTCAGATTGGGGCGTGCCGCGAGGAGCGTCTGAACCACGGCCGGCTTGCCCGAACGCGCGGCCAGCAAGAGGAGCGATTCTCCTTTTTCATTCGTCGTGTTGACGTCCACGCCGCGCTTGAGGAGCTCAGCCACCGTGCGCTGATCGTCGAGCTCGATCGCCCGGAGGATCTCGTCATAAACCGCCGCGCCGGCCCACCACGGACACGCGAGGACGATCACTGCCACGAACCGCCTAATTGCCCGCTTCAAGTTGCCTATCTCCAGGTTTGAAAAGCCGGAAAAAATTGCCGGAAGTCGCCGCGGCGATCTCGTCGAGCGTCGTGCCGCGCAGCCGCGCGAGCTCCTCCGCGACGTATCGGACCCAGGCGGGCCGGTTGACCTTGCCGCGGAATGGCACCGGCGCGAGATACGGAGAGTCGGTCTCCACCAGCAGCCGCTCGAGCGGGACACGCCGTGCGACCTCCTTCAGCTCGACTGCGTTCTTGAAGGTGACGATGCCCGAGAAAGAAATGTGGAAACCAAGATCGATCGCGGCTCGCGCCGTCTCCCACGTCTCGGTGAAGCAGTGCATCACCCCACCTGCGTCGCCGGCGTTTTCCTCGCGCATGATCCGCAGCGTGTCTTCCGCGGCAGAGCGCGTGTGGATGATGAGCGGTTTGCCGCAGTCTTTTGCAGCGCGAATGTGCGCTCGAAACCGCTCCCGCTGCCACTCCAGATCGCCGGTCAGGCGGTAATAATCGAGCCCGGTTTCGCCGATCGCCACCACTTTAGGGTGCGCCGCGAGCGACACCAGCGCTTCGGGCGTGACCAGCGGGTGGTCCGGATAGTCCGGATGGGTGCCGACCGATGCGTAGAGGTTTTGGTGCTTTTCCGCGAGCTCCCGGACCTTCGGAAAGTCCTCGAGCGTCACCGAAACGCAAAGCGCGTGCGTGACGCCGTTGGCAGCCATCTCGGCGAGCGCCCCGGGAATATCGGCGGCAAGCTCGGGAAAATCGAGATGGCAGTGCGAATCGACGAGCCTACTCACGCTCGCTCCGGCTGCGGCTGCACGAGGTCTCGATAAGCGAGCAGGACCTGTTCTATGAACAGCCGCGCATTCAGCGGATGCTGTGCGAACTCCTGCAGCTTCACCATTTCCCGATGAAACCTCAGCATGGCGACGGCGTCGGCTGCAGAGGCGACGCGCGCCAGGGTCTGCGCGTGGTCCGGGTTGTAGCGCACGCGAGCGAGCGCGCGATAGTGGACGAGATCGTAACTCCACTTCTGGAGCCATGCGATGACATGGGGAATCGGACAGTCGCGAACGGCCTCGGCTGCCACCAGCACGTCGATGTCGCGCGCGGCGAGCTGCCGCAGGAACGCTGCGCGCGCGCCCCAGTATTCGGTGTCGGCCAGCTCCGCCGCCAGCAACGGCGCATCGCCCATGTGCGCCAGCGCGAGCTCGGCATCGCCAACCCCCTGCCCCGCCAGCCATGCGGCCGCGGTTTTTCGATCCGGGGCCGGCATCGCGATCTGCTGGCAGCGGCTCTTGATCGTGGGCAGGAGCTGCGATGGCCGATGTGTCACCAGGATGAAATGCGTGCGCGGCGGCGGCTCTTCGAGTCCTTTCAGGAGCGCATGGGCGGCGTTCGGATAGAGCGTCTCTGCGGGATGAACGACGATCGTTTTCACGCCGCCGCGATGGCTCGAGATGTTGATGAAATCGGACAGCGCGCGGATCTCGTCTATCTTGATCCAGACGGACTTCCGGGCCTCCTTCTTGTCGCCCGCGTCTTCGTCGGCGTCGGCTTCAGCGCTCGCCGGCTCGATTTGCCGGTAATCGGGATGCGCACCCTGCTCGAACCACACACACGCGCTGCAAGCACCACAGGCACCGCCTGCGAGCGGCGCTTCGCACAGCAGCGCCTGTGACAGCGCCCGCGCGAAGCCGAGCTTCCCCACGCCGCGCGGCCCGCGCAGCAGGAGCGCGTGCGGCAGTGTGGCCTTGGCCGCAATCAGTTGCTGGAAAATCGCGCTGTGCCATGGAAAAGGCTGCATATTCAGCTGTTAGAACATCATATCGAATTCAAAGTAGCAGGAAAGTCGAGGATCGACGTATAAGATTGTTTATGCATTTGTACAAATGCTTGAAAGGATTTTTTCAAGTTTCACCTGAATTTCGGAAATTGTCACATTGCCCGCGATAATCCGTATCCGCGTGGGATGTTCCCGTGCGCGTCGTAGGTAAGCCGCCCTCACGCGCTCGTGAAAGCCTTGGCGTTCCTGCTCGAACCGGTCGGGGGACTTGATCGCATCCAGCCGGGCCTT
>CAZULX010000280.1:0-6405 GCA_964621335.1 uncultured Streptomycetaceae bacterium | reverse complement strand
AAACAGCGCGTTCGCCAGAGCGACGTGCAGCACGGCCTCCGCCGGGCGCGCCTGCACGACTTCGCGCAGGTGCGCCAGCGCCTCGCCGTAGCGACCGAGCGTGAAAAGATTCGCGGCGAGGCGTTCCCGCGCATCCGCGTTGCCCGGTTCGCGCGCGAGTAATCGGCCGAAGCACGCACTTGCACGTTCGCGATCGCCGCGCCCGCTTTCCGCAAGCCCCAGGTTGTAAAGCGCATCGGCATTGTCGGGATCGGCTGCGAGCACGCGCTCGAACTCGCCCGCCGCTTCGTTCCATAGTCCCGTGCTCGCATAGGCGCGGCCGAGATTCAGTCGAGCATGCGGGTCGTGCGCGCCAGAAGCGATCGCGCGCTCGAGCTCCGCTATGGCTGCGCCGTGCTGGCCCTGCTCCAGAAAAGCGATGCCGAGTCTCATCCTGACCGAAGGCGGCGCACCCGGTGCCTTCAGCGCCCGCTTGAGCACGACTTCGGCTGCGGCGTAATCGCCGGTCATGAGGTGCGCGAGACCCAGGCTTTCCAGCGCGCTGCCGCGCTCGGGCGCCGCGGCGAGAGCGCGCTCGAGCAGCGGCACTGCCGCCTGTGCCCGGCCCAGCATGAGGTGCGCGGTGCCGAGCAGCCACAAGGCATCGGGATTTCGAGGCGCGCGCTCGAGCACCGCCTCGCACAGCGCGGCTGCCGCCGCGGCATCGCCGCGGCCGAGACACTGATGAGCCTGCTCGAGCTTGCGCTGGACTGAAGCGGACATGGATTTGTATATACGCGATTGCGGTCGCCTCCTACAATACCCGGCCAGTCGCGTCGGCACGATCGACGCCTCTGCAACGAATCCGCCGGCGCTGTGTCTCCGCGCTCGACCCCGCGCGCGGCAAGTCCGGGCAGCTCCAATGGAACAACGCGTAGATACAGCCCACCTCCGGGAGCAGTTCCTCGAGCAGGTGGCGGAGCTTCTGCGCCGGCACAAGCTCGCCACCGAGCTCGCCGGCGAAAGCCGCGACGACGGCGAGCCGCCTCGCGAGCGCGTCGAGGACTTCGTGCATCGCAGGGACCTGGAGGCGTTGCAGGGCGAGCTCGACCGGCTGCATCCCGCCGACGTCGCCTACATACTCGAAGCGCTGCCGCTCGACGGGCGCCTGATCGTCTGGAACCTGGTCAAGGCCGAGCGCGACGGCGAGATCCTGCTCGAAGTCTCGGACGCGGTGCGCGAGACGCTGATCGCGAGCATGGACGAGCATGAGCTCGTCGCGGCAACGGAGCAGCTCGATACCGACGAGATCGCCGACCTCGCGCCCGACCTTCCGCGCGAGGTCATCGAAGGCGTTTTCAGATCGCTTTCGGTCGAGGAGCGCGAGCAGTTGCGCGCAGCGATGTCCTACGACGAGGACACGGTGGGCGCGCTCATGGATTTCGACATGGTCGAAGTGCGCGAGGACGTGACGCTCGAAGTAGTGCTGCGGTACTTGAGGCGCCTGGACGAGCTGCCCGATCACACCGACCAGCTTTTCGTGGTCGATCGCGACGCGCACCTGAAAGGCCTGCTGGCGGTCAACCGGCTGCTGGTGAGCTCCGCGGACGCACTCGTGGCCGACGTGATGCTGCGCGATTTCGTGACGTTCAACCCGCGCGAGCGCGCCGAGGACGCCGCCGATGCGTTCGAGCGCTACGATCTGGTGACCGCGCCGGTGGTCGATGGCCGCGGCAGGCTGGTAGGCCGGGTGACGATCGATGCCATCGTCGATTTCATCCGCGAATCCCAGGACAGCGACATGCTGTCCGCAGGCGGCCTGCTCGAGGACGAAGATCTCTTCGCCTCGGTCTGGAAAAGCGTCAAGAACCGCTGGACCTGGCTCGCCGTTAATCTCGTCACCGCCTTCGTCGCCTCGCGCGTGATCGGCATCTTCGAAGATTCGATCGCGAAGCTCGTCGCGCTCGCCGCGCTCATGCCCATCATCGCGGGCATCGGGGGCAACTCGGGCAACCAGACGATCACGCGCATCGTGCGCGCGCTTGCCGTCGGCCAGATAAACCGCGACAACGCCCGTCAGCTCCTCATGAAGGAAATCGGCGTCAGCGTCCTGAACGGCCTCATCTGGGGCACGGTGGTGGGCCTCTTCGCCTTTCTCATCTATCACAACTGGCAGCTCGGTCTCGTCATGACCGCCGCGATGCTGCTCAATCTGCTGCTCGCGGCGGTGACGGGGGTGTCGATCCCGCTCCTCATGGAGAAGCTCGGGCGTGATCCCGCGCTCGGCTCGAGCGTGCTCATCACGGCGATCACGGACAGCGGCGGGTTTTTCATTTTTCTCGGGCTTGCAACGCTCTTCCTGGTGTAAAGCCTCCTTGCGCCCGCGCAGTCGTGGGAATAAAGTTTTCGCCGACCATGTTGGCCCGGCTATGTGGGTGAAAGGCGCACTTGACCGAGAACAATAGTGAATTTTCGACGCGTATCGACGAGCTCATTCCGCGGCTGCGCCGCTACGCGCGCGCGCTCACCGGCGAGCGCAACGCCGCGGACGATCTCGTGCAGGACACGCTCGAGCGCGCGTGGACCAAGCTCCACCTGTGGCGGGGCGGCAGCGATCTTCGGGCGTGGTTGTTCACGATCATGCACAACGTGCACGTCAATCAGGTGCGATCCCGCAGCGCCTCTCCGACGCTGCCGCTCGACGACGACATGCCCGATGCGCCCGTCCGTCCCACCCAGTCCGACATGCTGGAAGTGCGCGACATCGACACCGCTCTGCGCCGCCTGCCCGGGGAGCAGCGCGCCGTGCTGCTGCTGATCGCCCTCGAACACATGTCGTATCAGGAGACGGCGGCGACACTCGGCATTCCGATCGGTACCGTGATGTCGCGCCTCGCGCGGGCGCGCGAGCGATTGCGCATCATGCTCGAAAGCGATGCGGGTGCGGCGCTGAAGGTCGTGAAATGAGCATGCAACCGATCACCGAAACCGACCTCAACGCGTGGCTCGACGGCGAGCTTTCGAGCGAGCTCAACGCGGCAGTCGAAGGCTACCTGGCGGCGCACCCGGACGATGCCGCCCGGCTGGAAGCCTACCGCCGGAACGATCGGTCCTTAAGCGCGCGCTTCGACACCGTGCTGGACGAGCCGGTACCCGAGCGTCTGACGGCGCGGCCGCGCCGCGGGCGCGCGGGGCTGCTCGCGTATGCGGCCGCGGTGGGCTGGCTCGTCCTCGGCGGTGTTGCCGGCTGGCACCTGCACGGCCTCAAGGAGGCCGAGAACCGCGGCGACGCCCCGTCGTGGGCGCGGCGGGCGGCAGTGGCACACATCGTATACAGCCCGGAAGTGCGCCATCCGGTCGAAGTGGCGGCCGACCAGGAGGCCCATCTCGTCGCCTGGCTTTCCAAAAGGCTGGGCACGCCGCTCAAGATCCCGCCTCTGGACCGGCTCGGCTACGGCCTGGTCGGCGGACGGCTGCTGCCGGGCGACCAGGGGCCGGTCGCCCAGTTCATGTACCAGGACGGCCAGGGCCAGCGCCTGACCCTCTATGTACGTACTAACCGCGACAAGAACACCGAGACGGCTTTTCGCTTCACCCAGGACGGCAAAGTGCGCCAGTTCTACTGGATCGACCGCGGGCTGGGCTACGCGTTATCCGGGGAGATCGGGAAGGAAGACCTGCTGCGGGTGGCCACCGCTGTCTACCAGCACCTGAATCCCTGAAGGATCGCTGGAGACTGAAATACCGGGAAGTGTTGCGGGGGAGATGCTGAAGGCGGGGGCCGGGGGTTAACCCAGCCCCCGCGTTACTGCTTACTACTTCTTCTTCGCTGCTTTTTTCTTCGCTGCTTTTTTCTTTGCTTTTTTCTTCGCTGCCATCATAGTCTCCTTTAAAGTTAACCTAGGCATGCACGTGCGAGCGGTTGGATACATCTACTCGCACTCCATCACACGATTCTTCGAACGTTGCGTTCTGCGGTTCTTCCATCGTTCTCCCGAAAAATTTCGGAAAAACCGTGCGTGGTGCGCCAATTCTATGCTAGAGCTCAAAAAAAAAGCAACACCTTTGTCAAGCGCGTTTGACGTTGGAATAACGCGTTGTGTGTTTGCCGCAACACTTTCGAACGCATTTCGCGTGCTCGATCGATGCGATGAGGAAGCGCGCAGCGACGAACGACGAGAGTGACGACGCGTCGCGTTGCGCGCGTCGCTACGCAGGCAACCGCCTCTCGCGCGCGATGAGATCGCTCATCTCCTCGCGTTCGCGGATGACGTGCATGGCCTCGCCGTCGATCATCACTTCGGCCGCGCGCGGACGCGTGTTGTAGTTCGAGGCCATGCTCATTCCGTACGCGCCGGCAGACATTACGGCGAGCAGATCGCCTTCGCGCACCGCGAGCTGCCGTCCGCGCGCGATGAAATCCCCGGTTTCGCACACCGGCCCGACGATGTCGTAGGTGGCGGCGGTCCCGCCTTCGCGTACCGGGAGCACGTCGTGCCACGCCTCGTACAGCGCCGGCCTCAGCAGGTCGTTCATCGCGGCATCGACGATGGCGAAATTGCGGTCTTCGCCGCTTTTGAGGTACTCCACCCTTGTCAGCAGCAGCCCGGCGTGACCTGTGAGGAGCCGCCCCGGCTCGAAAAGGAGCTTGTGCCGCGGGTCGGGGAAAGCCGCTTCGACCGCGCGCGCGTAGTCCTCGATCGCCGGAGGGTTCTCGTCCTGGTAGCGGATACCCAGCCCGCCGCCCACGTCCACGTGCGAGAGCTCGATGCCGTCGCGGGCGAGGGCGTGGACGAGCTCGGCGATCTTGGCGAGCGCCTCGGCGATGGGGGCGATTTCAGTCAATTGCGAGCCGATATGGCAGTCGATACCGCGTACGTCGACGTTCGGCAACCGGGCGGCGCGGGCGTAAAGGGCACGCGCATCCGCGTAGGCGATGCCGAATTTGTTCTGCTTCAGTCCGGTCGCAATGTACGGGTGAGTACCGGCGTCCACGTCGGGATTGACGCGCAGGCTCACCGGCGCACGCGTGCCGAGCTCCCCTGCAAGGCGGTCGATGCGGCCGAGCTCGCTTTCGGACTCGACGTTGAAGCACAGGATGGCGGCTTTGAGGGCGTCGCGAATCTCCGGCTCGGACTTGCCGACGCCGGAGAACACGACTTTGGCCGGGTCCGCGCCCGCGGCGATGACGCGCTTCAACTCTCCGCCTGAAACGATATCGAAACCGCTGCCGAGCCGGCCGAAGAGATCGAGGATCGCCAGCGTGGAGTTCGCCTTGACCGCATAGCAGACGAGGTGGTCGCGGCCGGCGAACGCGGCGCTGAAGCTCTTATAGGCGCGGGTCAGCGCTGCGCGAGAGTACACGTAGCACGGCGTGCCGACCGCGGCCGCCACCCGCTCGAGCGGAACGGCTTCGACGCACAGCTCGCCGCTCCTGTAGACATACGGGCTCACTTCGGTTGAGGCGCGGATTGCGCGGGCACCGGCCGGTCCGGGGCGGGCTCCGGGGCCACGACGGTGGCCGGCTTCCTGCCGTCGGCCGCGGGTTTCGGGATGTACAGCGGCGCTTTGTACCCGCATCCGGCGAGGCCGGCGGCGAGGAGGAACATGAGGGCGCGCGCGTACACCGTGGGCTCACACGAGCAGATAGCGATGGGCTTCGCGCCGCAGCTCGCGGCGGCACGCCGCGTACTTCGGCACCAGCCTGCGCACGATGTCCCAGAAGCGCGGCGAGTGGTTCATCTCCAGCAGGTGCGCGACTTCGTGCGCGACGACGTAGTCGAGGAGGTGCGCGGGCATCTGCACGAGCCGCCAGTTGAGATGTATGCGCCCGCTCACGTGGCAGCTTCCCCAGCGCGTGCGCGCGCTGGAGAGCAGCACGTGGACCGGGCGCTCGATTCCCAGCAGGCGCACGTGGTGCGCGACGCGTTCCTCGAAGCAGGCGAGCGCCTGCGCGCGTAGCCACTCCTGCACCTGGCGCGCCACCGGCACAGCGGCACCGACGCACAGCCGATCACCGTCCACGTGGACCGCGGCGCGGCCGGGCACGAGCTTGAGCGTGAACGGCATGCCCAGGAGCATCAGCGATTCCCCGTCCGTCCAGCGCCGGGCCGGCGCACGCCGCACCTGCCACTCCTCGAGCTTTCGAAGCACCCACAACGCGTGTTGGCGCAGCAGGCGCTCGATCGCGGTGTGCGGGGCGGTCCACGGCGCTCCCACCCGCAGGCCTTCTTCGTCCACCAGGATGGAAATGGCGCGGCGCCTCGCGCTGCGCTTGATCGTATAGGCGACGAGCGTGCCTTCGAGCGCGAGGTAGGCGCGGCCGACCGCCTGCTGCTGCCTGTAGGCGAGCGGCAGATCGAGCTGTCCGGTGCTAGCGCGTCTCATGCTCACGTATCCGGCGGGTTTCGTTCTCTATCCAGTTTT
>CAZULX010000279.1:0-5796 GCA_964621335.1 uncultured Streptomycetaceae bacterium | reverse complement strand
CGCGCGCTGTGTCGAGGAGCTGGGCTTCGTCGGCTGCAATTTGAATCCGGACCCGTCGGACGGCTACTGGACCGGCCCGCCGCTCACCGACCGGCACTGGTATCCGCTCTACGAAAAAATGGTCGAGCTCGACGTTCCCGCGATGGTGCACGTGAGCACGTCGTGCAATCCGAACTTCCACCCCACCGGCGCGCATTACATCAACGGCGATACGACCGCGTTCATGCAGTTCATACAGGGCGATCTCTTCAAGGATTTCCCAAGCTTGCGCTTCGTCATCCCCCACGGCGGCGGCGCGGTGCCGTACCACTGGGGACGCTATCGCGGCCTCGCGCAGGACATGAAGCGCCCGCCGTTGACCGAGCTCCTGAAGAACGTGTACTTCGATACCTGCGTCTATCACCTGCCCGGCATGGAGCTCCTGCTCGAAGTGATCCCGACCGGGAACGTGCTCTTCGCTTCCGAGATCGTCGGCGCGGTCAAAGGCATAGACCCGGATACGGGGTACAACTACGACGACACCAAACGCTATATCGACGCCGTGGAGTGGGTAAGCGACGAGCAGCGACAAAAGATCTACAGCGAGAACGCGCTGCGGGTCTATCCGCGGCTGCGTGCGCGCGTTCGTGGCGTGAACTAACGTGAACATCTTGTCCGTACGACTCCTACGACGTGGTCGACCAAGCCACGGGTCTGCTGTCGGGACGCCGCCGCCTGGCGGTGCGCGTGGAGAACGAAACGTATTCGTTCTATACGACCAACCATCCGCAGGAGGATGCGCGATCGGCACCAATGCATACGGGGTCTGCACGCCGGTCAATCCGGCCAAGTGACGGCTGTCGCATCACGGCGACGATCGAGGAAACGGTTGCGAGGCAGGAGGCACCATGAGCACACGCAATCTCAAACGGGTGATCAGGTCGATGGCGACCTCCGATGGCGCGGGCGTCAAGCTGCGCCGCACGATCGGGCAGTGCCGCGGCCTCTATCACGATCCTTTTCTCATGCTCGACGAGTTCGCCTCCGACAATCCGGGCGACTACATCGCCGGCTTCCCCGCGCACCCGCACCGCGGCTTCGAGACGGTGACCTATCTGCTCGACGGCCACATGCTGCACGAAGACCACCTCGGCAACCGCGGCGATCTGAAAAGCGGCGGCGTGCAGTGGATGACCGCCGGGCGCGGCATCATACATTCGGAGATGCCGCAGCAGCTCGAAGGCCGCATGCGCGGCTTCCAGCTCTGGATCAACCTGCCGGCGCGCGACAAGATGAAACCCGCGGGATACCGCGACATCGACCCGTCGCAGATTCCCGTCGTCGAGCTCCCCGCTGGCGGGCGCGTAAAAGTGATCGCGGGCGCGCTCGATGTCGCCGGCAGCCGGACGCGCGGTCCGATCGAGCCGGGCGCGACCGACCCGCTTTATCTCGACGTCGAGCTGCCCGCAGGCGGTGAATTCTCGCAACCGGTGGATGCGGATCACAACGCGTTCGTCTATGCCTACGAAGGCGCGCTCACGGTCGGCGAAGGCGAAGGCGCGCGGCCGCTCGAAGAGCGCAGCGCGGGTCTACTCTCCGCGGGAGATCGCGTCGTGGGGAAAGCGCAAGGCGCGGGGGCACGATTTCTGCTTCTCGCCGGACGTCCGCTGGGCGAGCCCGTCGTGCAATACGGGCCGTTCGTCATGAACACGCAAGAGGAGATCGAGCAAGCCATCCGCGACTACCAGAACGGCGAGCTCGCCGCGGCACCTCGCACTGCTCGGCAGCCTGGCGGCGAAGCCGCGACCCGGTGAACCCTACCGGGACTCGCTGTCGCTCGCCAGCGGTAACGAAACAGAGGGAAACCAAGGTTTCCCTCCGTAACCTCCTTTCCTTTCGGCTCAGCGCCGCCCTCCGTCGCCTGATGCCGCTACGAATCAGCGCGGTACACAGTTTGCACCTGCCTTCGTGTATTCATTGATAACGGAGGTCTGTCATGGCGAAGGACATTAAAGTCAAAGAAGAGAATCGCGATCCCATCACCGGCGCGCCTGGCGCGCACCCTGTGGGCACGGGTGTAGGCGCGGTAGTCGGCGGCATGGCCGCGGGCGCGGCTGCGGGCACGGTTGCTGCGGGGCCGATCGGGACCCTCGTGGGCAGTGCTGCGGGTGCGATCGCCGGCGGGCTCGCGGGCAAAGCCGTTGCCGAGCACTTCGATCCGACCGCCGAAGAAGCCTATTGGCGGGACGCTTTCGAGCGCGAGCCTTATTATCAGAGCGGCATGACCTACGACGACTACGATCCCGCATACCGCCTCGGCTGGGAATCGCGCGGGCGCTACGCCGGACGGCCCTTCGACGAAATCGAGACCGATCTCGGGCGCGACTACGAAAGCCGGCGCGGCAAGTCGCGCCTGTCGTGGGACCACGCCAGGAACGCGACGCGCAGCGCTTGGGATCGCGTCGAGCGCCTGCCGCGGCAATGAAGCGTGACGTGCGCTGCGCTCTCGCGCTGCACGTAGCCGCGGCTCGGTGAACGAACAGAGAGAAACCCAAGGTTTCTCTCCGTTACCTCTCTTCCTTCGGTTAAACAAAAACCCCGCTCGCGCGGGGTTTTTTCTTGTGCGCGGCAGCAGCCGCTTAGGTCATCGAGTTGTACTTGGGGTAGTACGAGAAGCTGAACGGCGAGCCGTTGGCGCCGCCGGGATCGTTCACGAGGACGAGCTCTACGCAGAACTTCGTCTCGCGCTTTACGGTTCCTGCCATGTCGCTGTAGTCCGCCTGTCCGAGGAGCAGCGCCTTGCGGCTGCCGTCCTGGATGCGTCCGATCTGCTGCAGCGTGACGAAAAGCGGCGGCGAGTTGACCGTGCCGCTCGACCCGAGCTCGCCGCCGGCGAAGTCCTTGAGCCCGGCTGGCATGAACTCGAAATCCTCGGGAATCGCGCCGTCGAACTCGCGCAGCATCGCCCAGTAGCGAAAACCTTTGGTGGGCGTCGAGCCCGTGTTCTGCCACGCGACCTGCAGCAGCCAGCCGTGCACGTTCTGGCGGTCGTCCTTCACCGGCGCCTGCAGGAACTGCCGCACCGTGACGTAAGGACGCAACTGGCGCTCGGCAGTGTCGCGCATCGTTGCGAGCGACTGCTCGGCTGCGTGCGCGCTGCGCTCGGCCGAATCCGCCGCTTTCTCGCTCGCCTCGACGGCACGGCGATTGTCGTCCGCCTGGCGCTGCGCGAGCGCCCGCATGCGGGCGGTGGAGGAGGACGTCCTGAAAGCGAAAATTGCAACGACGAGTGCGAAGAGCGCGATCGCGAGATCAGTGATCCGCAGGTCTTCGAGCGCGGTGTCGAGCGAGGCCCAGCGCGGTTGCGAGGGCGCAGGCGCCGCCTGCGGCTCGAGTGCGACGGGCGGCTCGGTGACGAGCGCGGGAGAGGGCGCCGGCGCTTGGAATTGGGGCGCCTCGCTCGGAGCCGGAATCGGCGCAGCCGGCGGCGGGGTCGGCGCTTCCTGCTTTTTGGCGGCGTCGGGCGTGGTCGTCGGGGGCTTTTGCGCGATAGCGGCGCCGGCGGCGAGCGCCGCGCTCACACAGATCGCTGCGAAGTAGGCTTTCAAAACGCGCTCGGCCGCGGCATCCCTACAGTTCGACCATCTCGAAGTCGTTCTTCTTCGCCGAGCAGTCGGGACAGCCCCAGTTCTCCGGAACGTCCGCCCAGCGCGTTCCCGGCGCGATGCCGTCTTCCGGCATGCCTGCGGCTTCGTCGTACACGAAAGCGCACAACACGCACTGCCACACCTTGAATTCGCCCTCCGCGGCCGGTACCGCCGCTGCCGGTGCCTGCGCCCGCGGGAAATTGAGCGCGACGGCTTCCAGCCCTTCGGGGCCGGCGACGAGCCCGAAGCGCCCTTCCTCGGGCGTCACGAAAATGATCGTCGTCGCCTTGTGCTCCTTGCCTTCATGTATGAGACTGCCGCCGAGCACGACGATGTACTGACCGTTGCTGTTCGACGCGTCCGGCGCAGGCGCCCGTGCGTTCGGCTTCATGCTGAGCGCATGTGCGGCGAGACCCGTGTCGTCTTGCATGCCTTCGAGGGGCTCGATCGCGATCGGGCCGGTCGCCTTCGGAAACTCCACCTGGCGCGTGAGCTGCCAGGGCGTGCGGCCCTCCACCTCCTTCAGCTTTTCGCGCTTCTCGGGCAGGAACTGCGCGCCGGGGTCCTTGCGGGTGCGCAGCGTGAGAAAGCCCACGCCTTCGTCGGTCGCGACGATCGGCCCGTACGGCGTGTGGGCGCGCGAAAAATGCACCTGGTAGGGCTTGATGGGATGCTTGCCCGCGTGGCCGTCGCCGCTCACGAAGACCTGGAACTGGTCCTGCTCGTGAAAGTGCGTGCGCAGCACGCGCTGCGGTCCGCACTCGGCGAGGAAAGCCTGCGGCTGATTCGGCGCTTCGTTCGCCGGCTGCATGTAGGTCGTCCGCCACGCGGACTTTCCGCCTTCGACCTCGCGGTGCGTGCGGGTCGCTTTGACGTCGTCGAATGCCACGATGCTCGCCATTCCATTCCCCTGAACCGCAAAGGCGCCTATGTTAGCGCCCGACCGAAGCTCTCACAATGTGCTGTTCCATCATCCGGACCGGCTCAGCCCTCGCTCGGCATGCCGTTGCGCAGCAGGTCGCGCGCGATGAACCAGCGGTGCACTTCGCTCGGGCCTTCGAAGATGCGCCACACGCGGCAGGCGCGCGCCATGTATTCGAGCGGCAGGTCTTTGGAGACGCCCATGCCGCCGAAAAGCTGGATCGCGCGGTCGACGACGCGCCCGACCATCTCGCTGCCCTGGAGCTTCACTATCGCCGCGTCGCGCCTCCAGCCGCCTTCGCCCTGATCCATCTTCCACGCGAGGCGCCACGTGATCCAGCGCACCATCTCCATTTCCTGATAGCTGTCCGCGAGCCACCACTGCACCTGCTGGCGGTCGGCGAGCGGCGCCCCGAAAGTCTTGCGCTCGTTCGCCTGCGGGATCATGAGATCCATGCAGCGGCGCGCGTAGCCGAGGGCGCGGCACGCGATCTCCATGCGCCGCACGCCGAGGCGGTTCTGCATCGGCGCGAAGCCGTTGCCGATTTCACCGAGCACCTGATCGTCGGAGACTTCGACGTCGTCGAAATACACCGCATACGGCGCGTGCTCGCCCATCGTGTTGAAAACCGTAGGGATCGAAAGCCCCTTTACACCCTGGTCCACCAGGAACGCCGTGATGCCGCCGCGCGAGCCTTTCTTGGGATCGGTCACCGCCATCACGATGAGGAAATCGGCGCTGCGCGCGCCGCTGATGAATATCTTCTGGCCGTTCAGCACCCACTTGCCGTTCCTGTATTCCGCGCGCGTTTGCATGTTCGCGGGGTCCGATCCCGCCGACGGCTCGGTGATCGCGATCGAGCTTTTCTTCTCGCCGCTCGCGTAAGGCATCAGGTATTTCCGTATCTGATCGCCTTTGCATGTTTCCTTGAGCATCCACAGGTTCGGGCTATCGGGCGGCAGGATGAAAGGCACGATGCTGTACTTCAGCTCCTCGATGACGACCGCTTTCGCGAGCATGCCCATGTTCTGCCCGCCGTATTCCTCGGGCACGTCGATCCCGTAGAGGCCGATCTCCTTCGCCTTGCGGGTGAGCTTCTCTTCGGCCTCGGGCGGAATGAGCGGCGTGTCGGTGAGGCCGCGCTCGGCTTCGCGGCGTATGACCGTCGCCTCCAGCGGAATCAGCTCTTCCTTGACGAAGCGCGCGACGGTCGCGCGCAGCATGCGCAGCTCTTCGGGCAGTGTGAAA
>CAZULX010000278.1:0-4234 GCA_964621335.1 uncultured Streptomycetaceae bacterium | reverse complement strand
CAGCAAAATCCCGAGGAACAACAGCATGAACCTACGCCTGGTCGCGGCGCTCGCCGGCGTGTTCTTTTCAGCTGCCGCTCACGGTCAGGGCGCCGTCAAAGGCGATCCCGCGAAGGCGAAGCAGATCGTGACCCAGGTGTGTGTGGCTTGCCACAACACCGACGGCAACAGCACGATACCCGCGAATCCCGTTATCGCGGCTCAGCATCCCGATTACGCGTTCAAGCAGCTCACCAATTTCAAGGCCGAAGGCGGCAAGCCGGCCGAGCGACCGAGCCCGGTGATGAGCGCCATCGTTGCGGGTCTTTCGCGCGACGACATGGCGAACCTTGCGCAGTACTTCGGCTCCCAGCAGGCAAAGCCGCGCGCCGCGCGCGATGCGGAGCTGGTGAAGCTCGGGCAGGACATCTATCGCGGCGGGATCCTCAAGAAAGGCGTCGCCGCGTGCGCGTCGTGCCACGGTCCGAATGGCTCGGGCATCCCGTCGCAGTTTCCGCGGCTCGCGGGACAGCATTCGCAATACACGTCAGAGCAGCTCAAGGCTTTCCGCGGCGGCCAGCGCGCTAACGACCCCAACCGCATGATGCGCGCGATCGCCGAAAAGCTCTCCGATCGCGAGCTCGCCGCGGTCGCGCAGTTCATCGAGGGTCTGCGCTAGCACGCTTTCGCGCTCTCCTCGCCTTCCACCCGATGGGCGGGGGGCGGCGCCTTCGCTCCCAGGCTCTACCATGACCCGACGCGGCCCCGGCAGCGCCCTCTACGAGCTCATGTCCTCGATATGCTTCGCGGTGAGTCTGCTCACGGTGTTCGCCGTCGCGTCGATCGTAGGCACGGTGCTTCGTCACGCTCTTCGCTTTCCTCGGCGTCAACATGTTTCTCTCCGGCTTGCATTCCTACGGCGAGCTGTAGCGGCTGCCGTACGGGCAGCCGCCTCGCCGGGCGGTGAACGAACAGAGGGAACCCCATGGTTTCCCTCCGTAACCTCCCTTCCTTCAGGCGCGCTTGCGCGCGCTCCGGTGCCTCAACTCTTAAGGGTGGCGAAGGCGCGGGTGGAGGCGGTGATGGTGTAGTCGATTTCTTCGGGGCCGTGGGCGGAGGAGACGAAGCCGGCTTCGTACGCAGAGGGTGCGAAATACACGCCTTCGGCGAGCATGGCGTGGAAGAACCTGTTGAAGAGCGCCGCATCGCACTGCATCACTTCCGAGTACGACGCGGGCGGGGTTTCGCGGAAGTAAAGCCCGAACATCCCGCCCACGCTGCGGGCGGAAAAAGGCACGCCGTGCGCACGCGCGGCATCGGTGAGGCCCTCGCACAGGGTCGTCGCGGTCGCGGTGAGCCGATCGTAGAACCCGGGCTCCTGCACGAGCTTCAGCGTCGCGAGCCCAGCCGCGAGCGCGACGGGATTGCCCGAAAGCGTCCCGGCCTGATAGACCGGCCCGAGCGGAGCGAGCGCCGCCATCACGTCGCAGCGGCCCCCGAAAGCGCCCACCGGCATGCCGCCGCCGATCACTTTACCCAGCGTCGTGAGATCGGGCTTGATGCCGTAAAGAGCCTGCGCGCCGCCGAGCGCCACCCGAAAGCCTGTCATCACCTCGTCGAAGATGAGAAGTGCGCCGTGGCGGGCGCAGAGCTCGCGCAGCGTGTGCAGAAAGCGCGGCCGGGGGGCAACGAGATTCATGTTGCCGGCAACCGGTTCGACGATGACCGCGGCGATTTCCTGTCCCATGGCGGCGAAAGTCTGCTCGAGCGACGATTCGTCGTTGTACTCGAGCACGAGCGTGTGCTGCGTCGTTTCCGCCGGCACGCCCGCGGAGCTCGGCTGGCCCAGCGTGAGCGCGCCTGATCCGGCTTTCACGAGCAGCCCGTCCGCATGACCGTGGTAGCACCCTTCGAACTTCACGATCTTCGAGCGGGCGCTGAATCCGCGCGCGAGTCGGATGGCGCTCATCGTAGCTTCGGTGCCCGAGCTGACGAGTCTCACCTGCTCCATCGAGGGCACGAGCCTGCACAGTAGCTCGGCCATTTCGACTTCGGTCGCGGTGGGTGCGCCGAAGCTGAGGCCTCTGGCCGCCGCGCGCTTCACGGCCTTGACGACATCGGGATGGGCGTGACCGGCGATGAGAGGTCCCCACGACCCGACGTAGTCCACGTAACGCGTGCCGTCGGCGTCCCACACGTACGCGCCTTCGCCCTTTTTGAAGAAAAGCGGGGTGCCGCCGACCGCGCGAAAGGCGCGAACCGGAGAGTTGACCCCGCCGGGCGTGCACGCCTGCGCGCGTTCGAACAACTTTCGATTGCGTTTCATCTCTTCGATCCGAACAAGGGGCCGAACCGCGCCGCGGACGCCGCGATGTCGGGAGCATCGAAAAGAGCTGAAATGACCGCGAGCGCATCGGCTCCGGCTTCGACGAGCGCGCCCCCGTTCTCGCTCGTGATGCCGCCGATCGCCACGATCGGTACCTCCAGCTCGGCCTTCGCCTGCTCGAGCAACGCGATCGGGGCTTTCACCGCTCCCGGTTTGACCCGCGACGCGAAGAAGCTGCCGAAAGCGACGTGATCCGCCCCTTCGCGCTGCGCCGCGCGCGCGCGCTCGATGCTGCCGTAACACGAGATGCCGACGAGTTTGTGCGGCCCGAGCGCCTGCCGTGCAGCGCTGGCTGCGCCGTCCTCGCGACCGAGATGAACGCCGTCGGCGTCGATTTCCAGCGCCACGTCGAGATAATCGTTCACGATCAATGGAGCGCCGCGCGCCGAGCACACCGCTTTGAGTGCGCGCGCCTGCTCGACCCTGAGCGCCGCGGAGCCGTTCTTGTTACGGTATTGCACGAGGCGCGCGCCGCCGTCGAGTGCGGCGCTCACCTGACGCACGAGAAGGCCCGTATCGGCAACTTCCGGTGTGATGGCGTAGAGGCCGCGCACCATCGCGCGCGCTGAACGCGGGCTCACTGCTTGCCGCTGCTGCCGTCGCCGCCGTCGTCAACGCTCGCATCGGCGTCGGCCGCGGCGTCCTCCAGGTTGCGCACGCCGCGGTCCTCGATCGATTCGTCTTCCCGCGCCCAGAACAGGCGATCGGGAATCTGATGCCCCATTCCGGGCCTGAACGCGGCTTTCAGCGTCTGCCAGGTGTATTCCTGCGCGTCCTTGACCGCATCGCCGATCGCGAGCCCGTTGGCGATCGTCGCGGCGATCGCGGAAGCGAGCGTGCAGCCCGATCCGTGGTAAGACCCCGGCAGGCGCTGCCAGCTGTCGCTCCTCAATACGCCTTCCTGGCCGTATAGCGTATTGACGACCTGCGGCGTGTTCTCGTGCGTGCCGGTGACGAGCACGTACTCGCAGCCGCTCGCAACGAGGCGCCTCGCGCATTCCGCGAGATCGGGATCGTCTTCGTCGTTGGTCTCGTCGATTGCGAGCCGCCGCGCTTCGAGACTGTTGGGCGTGATGATCGTCGTTTGTGGCACCAGAAGCTCGCGCAAGGCCGCCACCATCTCCTCGGAAGCGAGCTCGTCGCCGCGGCCCGATGCGAGCACCGGATCGAGCACGAGCGGGATCTCCGGATAGTCGGAGACGACTTCGGCGATGGCAGCGATGGTTTCCACGCTTCCGAGCACGCCGATCTTGAACGCCGCGACCGGCATGTCTTCCAGTACGCAGCGCGCCTGGTCCGCGACCCATTCCGCGTCGATCGGGCTCACGGCGTCGACGCCGGTCGTGTCCTGTATCGTCACCGCGGTGACGACCGAGAGCGGATGGCACCCCATGCTCGAGAGCGTCATGATGTCCGCCTGCAGGCCCGCCCCTCCGCTGGGATCGGATGCTGCGAAGACGAGAACGATGGGAGGCAAATCGGGCATGGTGGCGACGCCCGACCGAGGATGAGGAGGCGGGACGAATAGACTAAAATCGAAGTTTAACCCGATTCTCTCGCCCACCCCCAAGACATGACCCCTGCGGACACCGAAGTATTCAAAACTTACATGTGCCTCATTTGCGGATTCATTTACGACGAAGCCGAAGGTGTGCCCGACGAAGGCATTGCACCGGGGACGAAGTGGGACGATGTGCCGATGAACTGGACGTGCCCCGAGTGCGGCGCCCGCAAGGAAGACTTCGAGATGGTCGAAATCTGACGCGGCGAATGCTCAATGTTTAATGTTTGGTGTTTAATGGCAGCGATCGCTCTTCATTAAGCATTAATCACTCAACACTCAACACTCAACACTCAACATTCCAGAGC
>CAZULX010000277.1:0-6003 GCA_964621335.1 uncultured Streptomycetaceae bacterium | reverse complement strand
ACGACGTTCATGGGCGTGGGAACGTACGGGACGTCGGCGGTCTGCTGCGCGAGCGCACCTTGCGCTCCGCAAAGCATCACCGACGCGGCAAAAATCAGCGCATGCCTGGCTAACACGTTCTTCCCGTCACTCGTCACCCGTCACCCGTTACTTCCTGGGCAGCGTCACGCCGCCCACCTTCACCGCCCGCCACTTGAATCGCGCCTGCTGTTTCCCGACGCCCCGCGTCACTTCGCCTTCCATCGCATCGCCCGCCGCGCGCCCTTCGAAATAGAGCGTCGCCTCGTCCTCGCGGTTGCGGCTGTCGACGACGATGAAGCGTATGCGGTCGCCGTCCAGGCTCGGTTCCCACAACCCGCCCGGCTGACCGTCGAAGCGCGCAAAACCGTCGAGCTCCTGGTATTTCTGGCGCAGCTCCATGTCGAAAGCGACCTCGCCTCCGGGCACGCCCGTGCGCACCTGCCAGCGCCCGCCGACCCGGGCCGGGACGACCCACAGGAAAACGTTCTTGCGTATCGTCGCTTTCCTGTCGGGCCGCCAATCCTCGAAATCGAAATCGTGCGCGACCAGCCGCGTGCCGGGCTTCAGCCCCAACATGCGTTCGCGCAGCCGCCTCATGACCCCCGGCAGGAGATACATCGTCACCACCGTCGCCTGCGAAAAATCGGTCTTGAAGAAATCCTGCTGAAGGAATTTCACGCGCTCCAGCAGGTTCGCCTGGCGCGCGCTCTCCTCGCTCTGGTAGATGAGGTGGTCGTCGAGCTCGACGCCGACCGCGCGCGCGCCGAATTTGCGCGCGGCCGTGATCACGATGCGGCCGTCGCCCGAGCCCAGGTCGTAGACCACGTCGTTGGGCCCGACTGCGGCCATGCGCAGCATCTCGTCGACGACCACCTGCGGCGTCGGCACGAAAGGCACGTCGAGGAACTGCGAATGCGCAAGGCGCGGCGCTGCGGCCGCGGCTGCGAGCACGAGACCGCCGCCGACGAACTGCCTGCGCGAGAGGGCCATCACCTAGCCTTCCGTCAGCGCCGTGACGCGCGTCGCACGCCACCTGGCCTCTTGCTGGCGCGGGCCGTGGCCCCAGCGCACGACGCCTTCGATCTCGTGCGTCGAGACGCGGCCTTCATAGCGATAGGCGAGATGGTCGTCGTTCAGGACGAACTCGATGCGCTCTCCGGTGAGCCGCGGCTCGAAGGCCGGCAGGTAGCCTCCGGCGACTCGCGCGCCGCCGCGCACCTCCTGATAGCGCTGGGTGAGCTCGAGCTCGTACTCGCGCGGCCCGTCGGGCAGAGCCACGCTGAGCTGCCACTTGCCGGCGGCGTGCGCCGGGACGACGTAAAGGTAGAAGTTCTTCGAGATCTGAACGTGCCGGTCCGGTTTCCAGTCGGAGAACCCGTATTCGTGCGCGACGATGCGCGTTCCCGGCTTCAACTCGGCGAGCAGCCTCGGCTTGAGCCGCTCCACGAGTGGAGTGAGCAAGTACATCGTGACCACGGTCGCGTCCCCGATCGCGGCTTTGAGCACGTCGCCTTCGCGGAACACCACGCGGTCGCCGACCCCTTCGCGCTGCGCCAGCTCGCGGCTCTGCGCGACGAGCTTTTGATCGAGCTCCACGCCGACCCCTCGGGCGCCCCAGTCGCGCGCCGCGGTGATGACGACGCGACCGTCGCCGGAGCCGAGGTCGTATACGATGTCGCCCGGCCGCACGGCGGCAAGACGCAGCATCTCGTCGACATTACCCTGCGTGGAGGGAACGTAAGGCGTCGGAACGTCGAGCGTGGCTGCGCCGACGACCGGAGCGAAGCAACACCAGAAAGCGAAGCTCCGGATGCGCACCTGCCAGTTCACTGCGGAGGCGGGATGAGCGTCGGAGGCGGCAGCGTGAAGTGGCGCGGCTCCCACACTTCGGTGCGCGCCGCGCTCCACGTGATCTCGCGGGCTGCCGCACCCTTTTGAACGGTTCGCATCGTGCCGTCGAGCCCGTTGTTGACGATCTGCCCGCGGAACTCGTGGCGTGCAGCGCCTTTCGGGTCGAGCTTTGCGACGAACGACAGGCGGTCGCCGACGAGCGTGGCGTCCTCGAGCGTCACCGGCCTGCCGTCGACCTTGAGCGTGCCTTCGACTTTCTGGAAGTTCTGATGGATCGAAAGCTCGAAGGCCCGCGCCGATGCGCCGTCGATCGCGCTTTTCCACATCCACCTGCCGGCTGCGCGCGCCGGAACCACCCAGTAGTAGACCTTGCTCTTCTGGTCGCGTCCGACGGTCTTGCCCGGCGCGTCCATCGTGAACGACTGGTCGGGCGGCCACTCCCCCATGTCGTAATCGTGGGAGACGACACGAGTGCCCGGCTTGAGCATGGAGAGCAGCTTCGGGCGCATCATCAAATTCACTTCGGGCAGCAGGTAGATCGTGATGACCGAAGCCGGAGAAAGGTCGGTCTGATAGATGTCGCGCTCGTAGAAGACGGCGCGATCGGCGACGCCGGCCTTGGCGGCGAGGCGGTTACTGAGCGTGACGAGGCGCCTGTCGAGGTCGACGCCGAAGCCGCGCGCGCCGTGCTTCTTCGCGGCGGTGATGATCATGCGGCCGTCGCCCGAGCCGAGGTCGATCACGTAATCGCCGGGCCCGACTTTCGCCACTTCGAGCATACGGTCGACCACGTTCTGCGGGGTCTGGACATACGGCGTGTCGCCGTAGTCCTGCGCACCCGCGGGAGCGGCGAAGAGGCACGCCGTTGCGAAGGCCGCGACAGCGCGGCGGGAATGTGCGATTGCGCTCATCGTGTCCTCGGTGCGTGATCGTCGGCGGCAGACGCGTAGCGCGCTCGCGCGGGGGCAGCCGCGCTCGCGCCGGCGCGCTTGGCGCTCCAGTCGAGCTTCGCCTGCAGCCTCGCGCCCACGAGATCGGCCGTGCCGCTCACGATGTCGCCGTCGACCCTGCCGCTGAAATGGTGCTTGATCGGCGCACCGGTCAAGTCAGCCGTGAAATCGAATGAAAGCTGCTCCCCGGAAAGCTTCGCGTTCTGCAGCTTGACCGTGCGGCCCCCCACGCGCGCGGTGCCGCTCACTTGCTGGAACGACTGCTGCAGCGTGAGCTGGTAGTTGACGGGCTTGCCGCGGACCTGGAGCTGGGACTGCCACGTGCCGGCGACCTTCGCCGGAATGATCCACAGATAGATGTCGCTGCGTCCTCCGGAGCCGCCGTACTTGTCGTGCGCGTCCAACTGCTCGTGGTGATCGGGTTTCCAGTCTCCCATGCTGAAGTCGTGCGACACGATGCGCGTGCCGGGGTTCAACTCCAGCAGCTTCGGCCGCAGATCGAGATTCACACGCGGGAGCAGATACATCGTGATGACGGTCGCCTGCGCGAGATCGGTCTCGAAAAGATCGCGCTGGTAGAAAGCGACCTTGTCGGTTACGGCCGCCTTGCGGGCATTGTCGTTCGCTTCGTCGATGCGCGTCGGATTGAGATCGACGCCGAAGCCGCGTGCGCCGTACTTGGCAGCAGCGGTGACGACGATGCGCCCGTCGCCCGAGCCGAGATCGATCAGGTAGTCGCGCGGTCCGACCTTGCCGATTTCGAGCATGCGGTCGACGACGCTCTGGGGCGTGGGCACGTAAGGCACGCTCGAATCGGCGGCGTATGCCGCAGGCAGCGCTGCGAGCAGCGCAGCCGCGGCGCCGGCGAGCGCGCCGCGGCATGCCCGCAGCGGGTTGTGCAGATGATTCGGACTCAAGGATTACTCCTGCTGGTTGGCGCGCGAGTAGCGCCCGCTTGCGCCTGTGATAGATTTGCAGCCGCTCATTATAGCGACACCCACCGCATGCTGCTCTACGCGATCATCTTCATTTCAGGCGGCGCCATACTCGCGCTCGAGCTTCTCGCCTCGCGCATCCTCACGCCTTATTTCGGCGTGAGCCTCCATATCTGGACCGGAATACTTTCGATCACGCTGGTGTCGCTCGCCCTCGGCTACTGGCTCGGCGGACGGCTCGCGTCCGGCCGGCGCAAGGGTGCTTCAGGCATGCCGTGCCTGCTCCAGCTCTACGCCCTCATGCCGGCGATCGCCGCCGTTGCGATCGTCGCGGCGTGCCTCGTCTATCCCCTCGCGTTCGGCGGGCTCGCCCGTGCGAGCCTGGTTGCCGGCGCCTTCGCGGCATCCCTGGTGTTGCTGTTCGTGCCGCTGGTCGCGGCTTCGGCCATGAATCCGCTCCTGGTCGCGATCCTGATCGAACGCGAGAAAAGCGGCCGCACGGGGGATGCCGGCGCGGGCAAGGTGTTCTTCGTGAGCACCATCGGGTCGGTCGCGGGGGTCGTCGTCACGGCGTTTGCCGTGATCCCTTACGTGAGCAATTTCGGAGCGGTCCTCGGCGTGGCGCTCGTGCTCGCGCTGCTCACGCTCGCGCTGCTTAGCCTCGTGCGCGAACCGGTCGCAGGCCGCGGCGGCGTGGGGGCGGCCGCGCTCGCGGCGGGAATAGCCGCGGTCGCGCTCCTGATCGGCGCCGATGCTTACACCGGCAGGCTGGGGCCTTTCGCCTATGCGGGCTCGCAGTGGCGCGTCGAGGCGAGCTACAGATCGCTTTTCGGAACGGTGAAAGTGCTGCGCAGCGCGCCCGAGGCGCAAAGCGAACGCTTCGAGCGCATGTATTTCCAGGACGGGCTCACGCAGAACACCGTCGACTCGGCGCAGCGCTCGACGTCCTTCTATACCTATGCGCTCGAAGGCCTCGCGCGCGCCTACCGCCCGCAGCCGCGCTCGGCGCTCGTGCTGGGCCTCGGCGCGGGCATGGTCCCGATGGCGCTCGCGAGATCGGGCACCGCCGTGGAAGTCGTCGACATCGACCCCGTGGCGGCGCGCGTCGCGCGCGACTATTTCGGACTGGAGCCCGGCCGTGTGCGCATGCACGAAGCCGATGCGCGAACCTTCGTTCGCAACTGCAGGGGCGGCTACGACGTGGTGGTGGTCGACCTCTTCCACGGCGACGGCACGCCGGACTATCTCGTGACGCGCGAATTCTTCCGCGACCTGCGCCGCTGCCTCGCCGGTCGCGGCATCGCGGTTTTCAACACCTTCGCCGACTTGCAGCGGCCGCGGGCCTACGCGCACCTGCTCGCTACGCTCGCGTCCGAGCTTCCGCACCTCGCGCTGTACCGTCCTGAAGGGCACGGCGAGCTCGTCAACAGCTTCGTCGTGGCCGCCGCCGGGCCGCTTCCGCAAACCTCACGGGTGATACTCGAGCACGTACCGCAGCGTCACGAGCGCACCCTCTGGAACATGCTTTCGGCGCCGCTGCCGCTCACGCCGGCGCTTTTCGCCGGCGGACGCATCGTGACCGACGCGGTGAACCCGGCAGCGCACGATTTCGCGCAGGTGCAGATGGTGTACAGGCGCTCGGTCGCCGAAGGCGCGCCGCCCGGCCTGCTGATCAACTAAGGATGCTCTGCATCACATCCGTGATTGTCATTGCGAAGCGCAGCGACGAAGCAATCCCGGGGATCCCCGAGATCGCCACGGCACGCTGTGCCTCGCGATGACAGTTTTGCAGAGATTTCCTAAAACAGGAACCAGCTGGCGCTTAACCCGACGTCCGCTTCGCCGTCCACCGTACCGGCTTGCCGCGGCCGAGATCCACCGTACCCGACATGCTGCCGTCGGCAGCGACCGCGCCCTCGAGTTCGCGCCGTGCACCGCCGTCGTTCAGCGTGAGCCTGATCGCCTCTCCGCGCATTCGACCTGCGGTGAGCCTGGCCAAATTTCCCGGCGGGCCCGCCTTACCGGTCAGCGCCTGAAAGGTCTGCCGCAGATCGAGATCGTAGCGCGTGCCGTCGTCCAGCTGCACCTGCCAGCGGCCGCCCACTCTCGCCGGCGCGATCCACAGCAGTATCCTCGCCGTGGGCGAGCCGGTTATGTACTCCTTTTCCGGCACCTCGAGGTCGAGGTGATCGTCGGGTTGCCACTCGGCGAAGCTGTAATCGTGCGAAACGATACGCGTGCCGGGC
>CAZULX010000276.1:0-5526 GCA_964621335.1 uncultured Streptomycetaceae bacterium | reverse complement strand
GTGACGCGAGTGACCGACAGCGGCCAGCGAGAGCGATGAGCGAAACGATAGAAGTCAAAGTCCCGGATATCGGCGATTTCAAGGACGTGCCGGTGATCGAGGTGCTGGTCAAGCCCGGCGACGAGGTGAGCGCGGAGGATTCGCTCATCACGGTCGAATCGGACACGGCGACGATGGAAGTGCCTTCGCCCGCGCGCGGCGTGGTGAAAGAGCTGCGCGTTAAAGTCGGCGACAAGGTCTCGCAAGGCTCGCCCGTGCTCGTGCTCGAGTCGACAGGCGACGCAGCCGGCTCGACCGGAGGATCGGAGAAGGCGGAAGAGCAGGCCCCCGCCAAATCAAGTCCTCCGCCTGCGTCTGCGCCCGCGCCTGCGCTGCAGGGTACTCCGCCGGCCGACCCTAAGCCCAAACCGGCGGCACCCGCTGCGCCGCCCGCGGCGTCGACCCCGCGCGAGGCGGTCGACGAAGCCGCGTTCGGCAAAGCGCACGCGAGCCCATCGGTACGCCGCCTCGCGCGCGAGTTCGGAGTCGATCTGTCGAAGGTAACCGGCAGCGGGCCGAAATCGCGCATCCTGAAGGAAGACGTCCAGGCTTTCGTCAAATCGGCGCTGTCGCGTCCCGCTGCCGCTGCAGGCACCGGTGCCGGACTGAATCTCCTGCCGCTGCCGCAGATCGATTTCTCGAAGTTCGGCGCGGTCACCTCGAAACCGCTGTCGCGCATTCAGAAGCTTTCGGGCGCGAACCTCCACCGCAACTGGGTGACGATCCCTCACGTCACGCAGCACGACGAGGCCGACGTGACCGAGCTCGAGGTTTTTCGCAAGTCGCAGTCGGACGAAGCGAAGAAGCAGGGCATACGTTTCACGATCCTCGGCTTCCTCATGAAAGCTTCGGTCGTCGCGCTGCGCGAGTTTCCGCAGTTCAACGCTTCTCTCGCCCCCGACGGCGAGAATCTCGTGCTCAAGCATTACTTCAACATCGGCGTCGCGGTCGATACGCCGAACGGGCTCGTGGTGCCGGTGTTACGCGACGTCGACAAAAAAGGCCTCCTCGAGATCGCGCGCGAGCTGGGAGAAGCGAGCGAGCGCATGCGCGCGGGCAAGATCGCGCCCAATGACCTGCAAGGCGGCTGCTTCTCGATCTCGAGCCTCGGCGGCATCGGCGGGACTTTTTTCACGCCGATCATCAACGCGCCCGAGGTCGCGATCCTCGGCGTCGGCAAAGCCGTGATGAAACCGGTATGGAACGGCACCGATTTCGCGCCGCGGCTCATGCTGCCGCTCTCGCTCTCCTCCGATCACCGCGTGATCGACGGGGCTACGGGAGCGCGGTTCATCTCGTTCCTCTCCGGGGTGCTGGGCGACATACGCAAGCTGGTACTGTAATGTGAGTACCGGCCCGATCGGCATCTTCGGCGGCACGTTCGATCCCATACACCACGGGCACCTGCGCCTCGCTGAGGAAGTCGCGGAATGCGCGAAGCTCGGCGAAGTTCGCTTCATGCCGAGCGGCACGCCGCCGCATCGCACCCGACCCGGCGCGGACGCGACCGATCGCTTGGCGATGGCGCGGCTCGCCGTGGCCGGCAACCCGCGTTTTTCGGTGGACGATCGCGAGACCCGGCGCTCCGGGCCCGGCTACACGTTCGACACGCTCACCGAGCTACGGAGCGAGCTGGGCGTGAGCCGCCCGCTCGCCCTGCTCCTCGGCGCGGACGCTTTCCTGGAGCTCGCGACGTGGCATCGCTGGCGCGCTCTTTTCGACCTCGCGCACATCGTGGTCGCCTACCGCCCCGGCTTCCCGATCGACACCTGGCAGGCGCGCATGCCCGAGCCGCTCGCGCACGAGTACGCGGCACGCCACATGCACCAGCCGCTGGCGGTGCACCTCGCCCCCGCGGGAGGAATCGCCGCCGTATCCATGACCGGGCTCGACATCTCCGCCACTTTCGTGCGCAACGCCGTAGCCTCCGGCGCGAGCGCGCGCTATTTGCTGCCCGACTCGGTTCTCGACTATATTCGATCACGCGGTTTGTATAGATAAGGATTTGATGAGACTGGATAAACTGGTCAAGACCACGGTCGGCGCGCTCGACGACATCAAGGCTCGCGACGTCGTCGTGCTCGACGTGCGCAAGTTGACTTCGCTGTTCGACAAGATCGTGATCGCGAGCGCGGACTCGACGCGGCAGGCGAAAGCCATGGCGAACAACGTGCAGGAGAAGGTCAAGGCGCAGGGTGCCAAGGTCTATGGCGTGGAGGGGGAGCAGGTCGCCGAATGGATACTCGTCGACCTGGGCTCGGTCATCGTGCACGTCATGCAGCCCGCGATCAGGCAGCACTACAACCTCGAAGAGCTCTGGACACCGCCGCGCGCGGCGCGCAAGCGGGTGCGCGCCGAAACCACCACTGAGTGAAAATCCATGTCCTCGCCGTCGGACATCGCATGGCAGCGTGGATAGCCGCGGGGTTCGACGAGTACGTGAGGCGCATGCCGAGGACGCTGCCGGTGCGGCTCATCGAGATCAGACCCGAGCCGCGCGGTGCAGCGACTCCGGTCGCGCGGCTGATGGAGGCCGAAGCGCGGCGCATACGCGCGGCGCTCCCCCCCGGCTGCGTGACAGTTGTCCTCGACGAGCGCGGCCGCGGCTGCACTACGCGCGAGCTCGCGCAGCGGCTCGATCAGTGGCAGATGGAGAGCCGCGACGCGGCCTTCGTGATCGGCGGCGCCGACGGCCTGGCGGATGCCGTACGCGACGAGGCGGACTGGCTGTGGTCGCTCTCCGGCCTCACGCTGCCGCACGGGCTGGTGCGGGTGATCGTGGCCGAGCAGCTCTATCGCGCCGCCTCCCTGCTCGCCAATCATCCGTACCACAGGGATTAGGAATGGTTACCCCAGGACCGGACAGGCCAGTCGCAGACGCAGTGAAGATGACGCCATGCCACGCCTCATGATCTATCTCGCTTCGCGCAGCCCGCGCCGGCGCGAGCTGCTGAAGCAGGTCGGGGTCAATTTCGAGATCGTGCTGCTGCGCGAGGACGAGAAGCGCGCGCCCGACATCGACGAGAACCCGAAGCCGGACGAGAAAGCCGACGCCTACGCGCTGCGCGTCGCGTGCGCGAAAGCCGAGCTCGCCGCGCATTACATGGGACGGCGCGCGCTGCCGGCGCGCCCGGTGCTCGCCGCCGACACCACGGTGGTTTGCGACGGCCGCATCATCGGCAAACCGGCGGACCGCACCGACGCCGCCGCCATCCTCGGCCGCCTCGCGGGGCGGCAGCACGAAGTGGTGTCCGCCGTCGCGCTCGCCATGGGCGGTCGCGTGGAGCAGGCGGTTTCGGTCTCCAAGGTGTGGTTCAGGCCGCTCACGCCCGACCAGATCGGGCGTTACGTCGCCTCGGGCGAGCCGCTCGACAAGGCGGGTGCATACGCGATCCAGGGGCGCGCAGCGGCTTTCGCCACGCGCATCGAGGGCAGCTACTCGGGCATCATGGGGCTGCCGCTCGCAGAGACCGCGGAGCTCATGGGCAAGTTCGGGATCGAGGTCGTGTGAACATCCCCGCTGACAAAGTTCCGCCGTCCGCCTACATGCAGCCCGAGGCGGGCGCGCGTTACTCCATGACCGAGGAAATCCTCATCAACGTGACGCCGCAGGAGACGCGCGTCGCGGTGATCGAGCACGGCGTCACGCACGAGCTCCATATCGAGCGCCTGTCCGCGCGGGGCCTCGTCGGCAACATCTACATGGGGCGGGTGGTGCGCGTGCTGCCGGGGATGCAGTCGGCGTTCGTCGACATCGGGCGCGAGCGCGCGGCTTTCCTGCACGTCGCCGACATCTGGGGGAGCCGGCCCAACGGCTCCGGCGGCCAGGGCACGCCGATCGAGCGCCTGCTCGCCGAAGGGCAGAACCTCGTGGTGCAGGTCGTGAAGGACCCCATCGGCACCAAGGGCGCGCGCCTTTCGACGCAGATCAGCATGGCGGGGCGTTTCCTCGTCTTCCTGCCGCAGGAGTCGCACATCGGCATCTCCCAGCGCATCGACGACGAGGAGGAGCGAGCGCACCTGCGCGAGAAGCTGCAGCAGCTCATTCCGCCGGAAGAGAAAGGCGGCTTCATCATCCGCACCATGGCCGAGACCGCGTCGGAGCGCGAGCTGGAGTGCGACGTGGCTTATCTGCGCAAGCTCTGGCACGGGATACAGGAGCGCGCACGCGACGCGGTTCCGCTTTCGCTGCTCTACCAGGACCTCAACTTAAGCCTGCGGGTGCTGCGCGATTTCATGCACGAAGACACGGTGCGCATACTCATAGACTCGCGCGAGACTTTTCAGGCGATGCGGGAATTCGCCGCCGAGTTCACGGCCAACGTCGTGCCGCGGCTCGACCATTACCAGGGCGAGCGGCCGCTGTTCGATCTCTACGGCGTCGAAGACGAGATCGAGAAAGCGCTCGCGCGCCGCGTCGAGCTCAAATCCGGCGGCTATCTCATCATCGACCAGACCGAGGCGCTCACCACGGTCGACGTGAACACGGGCGGTTTCGTGGGCGGCCGCAGCTTCGACGACACGATCTTCAAGACCAACCTCGAAGCGGCGCAGGTCATCG
This sequence comes from uncultured Streptomycetaceae bacterium, assembly GCA_964621335.1. Classification (GTDB taxonomy): domain Bacteria; phylum Pseudomonadota; class Gammaproteobacteria; order Burkholderiales; family SG8-41; genus JAQGMV01. Next base: position 926 of record CAZULX010000276.1, on the reverse strand, counting down.
CGCGGCAGCTGCGCGTGCGCAATCTCGGCGGCATCATCATCATCGACTTCATCGACATGGACAGCGACGAGCACCGGGGCGCGGTGCTCCACGAATTCCGCAAGGCGCTCGCGCGCGACCGCACGCGCATGACGGTGAACGGCTTCACGCAGCTCGGGCTGGTGGAGATGACCCGCAAGCGCACCCGGGAGTCGCTTGCCCATGTGCTGTGCGAGCCGTGTCCCGTCTGCGGGGGCCGCGGCGAGCTGAAGACCGCGCAGACGGTGTGCTATCAGATCCTGAGAGAGCTCCTGCGCGAAGCGCGGCAGTTCAGCGCGCGCGAGTTTCGCATCCTCGCCTCGCAGCACGTCATCGACATGTTCCTGGACGAGGAGTCGCAAAGCCTCGCCATGCTCTCGGACTTCATCGGCAAGCCCGTGTCGCTGCAGGTCGAAAGCGCGTACAACCAGGAACAGTTCGACATTATTCTGATGTAGGTCTTCCGAAGTTTCGCTACGTTTTACCCGCCATACGAAACACGATGTAAATCAGTGCTATTTCGGCTATCCGTGCTCCTGGCGGACCTTGAGGTCTCATGACGTTCCACTAGACTGTTGGGTAGCTAGCTGGGTAGCTAGACATCAGAACAGTGGGATAGACATGGCGAAAGACAAAGGTCTGCTTTCAGACCTGCAGATCAGACATTGGATCAAGGCTGGCGCTCCGATCGCGAAGTCCGACGGCAATGGTTTGACATTCACGCTTCGGCTTTCGGCAAGCGGCGTGGCCGTCTGGATACTTCGATACCGGCACGGGGCTCGGCGGCGCGAGCTGACGTTGGGCCGCTATCCCGACATCGGGCTGTCCGACGCTCGCAGCATGGCGACGATCAAGCGCGCGGAAGTTCTGCAGGGCAGGAATCCCGCACTGGAGAAACGCAAGGCGAA